>JBJTSS010000254.1:0-3340 GCA_046079785.1 Bacteroidota bacterium | reverse complement strand
CGCGGGAAATTTCTTCGACAACCGGGCCGACCATACGGCAGGGTCCACACCATTCGGCCCAGAAATCAACCAGCACAGGTTGGGACGATTGAAGGACAGTTTCTTGAAAATTGGAATCGGTGATTTCGAGGGCCATAGGATTAAATTTATTTGTTTTGATCTGTTCAAAAACCGTACCAAAGTTACGCTCAAGCCAAGGCATAGCCCACGTCCAGGCGTTCCAGCTCTTCAAAAAGTCCGGGGTCCGGTGCCACTTTGAGGTGCTCCGAGCGCATTCCTACCGCCCGCTGGTCCTCGGGAACCCACAATTCGACCTTGATGCCCAGTTTGCCCGGATAGGCCCGCAATACCTGACCCAGGCTTTGGTTGAAGCCTGGAGCCAATTGGGACAGCTGCAGACGAATCGTCAGGTTCTTGAACCTTTTGTCGCGGAGTTCGGACAAAAGTTCCAAATTGGAAAATCGAAAAAAGCTGGCTTGTTGACCGTCTTTGCCTTGGAAGTATTCCCAACGACCCGAGATCAAGAGCGCCGTGCCGGATTCGACCAAATGCTTGAACTTCATGGCCTGATCACCCCGTAGTCTGAATTTGCGGGTACTTTCTTTGTCTTCGACCGCAAAGGCCAAAACCTCCTGATTCTTGGAATCCCTGAAATACTGGACATCCGTGACCATGACCGCCATTTGGAGGTCTTGCTCCGGCCGCTCATCCATGTGCACCAAGGGACTAAGCCCCAAATGTCGAATTTCCAATGCATAGCTATCCAACGGATGGGCCGTGATGTAAAGCCCCACGACTTCTTTTTCTTTGCGCAAAACCTCCAAGGACGGCCACGGTTCCACGGGCTTGATTTCGGGTTCGGTGATATCCACCATGCCCGCTTCCCCAAACAAAGAGGTTTGGGATTGGAGCGATAATTCCCGGAATTGCTGTCCAAAGCGCATCGCCTTTTCTAGGAGGTTGCTTCCCCCACCCGCTTCGGAATCCAACAACAAACGTCGGTTACCGTTAATTCCTTCGAGGCGATCCAAGGCGCCGGCCAGGGCCAGCGCCTCCAGGGTTTTTTTGTTGGCTTGCCGTAAATCAATACGTTTACAAAAATCAAAGAGGCTGCTGTAGAATCCGCCCATGCGCCGCTGCTCCACCATGCTCTCGACGGCACCCTCCCCAACCCCTTTGATTGCGCCCAATCCAAAACGAATTTGACCGGAGGCATTGACCGAAAAACGGAACGAAGATTCGTTGACATCCGGCCCCAGCACTTGCAATCCCATCCGGCGGCATTCTTCCAGAAAAAAAGCGACTTTGGTGATATCCGACATATGGTTGGACAAAACGGCCGCCATGAACTGTGCAGGATAATGAGCTTTGAGGTAGGCTGTTCGAAAAGCCACCACGGCATAACACGTGGAATGGGATTTGTTAAAAGCGTATTCAGCAAAAGCCTCCCAATCTTTCCAGACCTTGGAGGCAATCCCTTCGTCATGGCCCCGTTCTTTGCAGCCTTCCAAAAACTGAGGTTTGAGCTTGGCCAACTTTTCTGGAATTTTCTTTCCCATGGCCTTGCGCAATTCATCGGCCTTGCCTTTGGAAAAACCAGCTAGTTTTTGGCTGAGCAACATCACCTGCTCCTGGTAAACCGTAATTCCGTAGGTTTCTCCTAACAATTCTTTCATATCCGCCAAGTCGTAAACAATGGCTTCCTTACCGTGCTTGCGGTTGATAAAATTGGGAATATAGGCTAGAGGACCAGGGCGATACAGGGCATTCATCGCAATGAGGTCCTCAAATTTGTCTGGCTTGAGCTCCTTAAGGTACTTCTGCATCCCTGGCGATTCGTACTGGAAGATCCCGACCGTTTCCCCCTTTTGAAACAGGGCGTAGGTTAGGGGATCATCCAAGGGAAATTCCTCAGGGGCAGGAAAATCGGGTTGAACCGCTCGCACCAAATCCACCGCATCGTTAATAATGGTCAACGTATTCAGGCCCAAGAAGTCCATCTTGAGAAGCCCTGCGGCCTCGGCCACTTCGTTATCAAACTGGGTTACCAAAGCGATTTGAGCGTCCGGGGTATTTTTGACCGGTACATAGTCGGTCAAATCCCCCGGGGTAATCACCACACCGCAGGCATGGGTTCCCGAATTTTTGAAGGAACCTTCGAGCAGGGCCGATTGCTCCAAAACCCTGGCTTCCCGTCCCCCTTTGCGCAGGATATCCACCAGCAAACGGGCTTTGCGTTGGTCGTCTGTGCTCAGCTGATCCAAATGCTTGAGGCCCTGCTCGGGCTGAAGCAATAGTTTGCGCAACGGGGATTTTTTGTAATAATCCGCCCTGTTCAAATCCTCCGGGAAAAGCTTGGCGAGGGCATCGGTTTCCAAGGGCTGCAAGCCCATAACGCGGCCAATGCTGCGAATTGCCGATTTGGCGGCCATGCTGTGGTAGGTGGCGATTTGGGCCACTTGATTGCGCCCGTATTTTTCCATAACATAGCGTATCACTTTTTCGCGACCGCGGTCATCAAAGTCGATATCAATATCGGGCATACTAACCCGATCAGGATTCAAAAAACGTTCAAAAAGCAAGTCGTAACGTATGGGGTCCACATCGGTAATTCCGGTACAATAAGCGACCACCGAACCCGCCGCTGAACCCCGGCCGGGGCCAACCGTCACCCCCATGGAACGAGCCGCCGAAGTGAAGTCCTGCACAATCAAAAAATAACCCGGATAACCGGTATGGGCGATTGTTTGCAATTCAAAATCCATACGCTCTTGCAATTCCGAACTCACCGTTCCGTAACGCTTTAAAGCCCCTTGAAGGGTCAAGTGTCGGAGGTAGGCATTCTCGTCTTGGAAACCCGGGGGAATCTCAAAGCGTGGAAGCAAGACATCGCGCTGCAGGGTGTACGACTCCATGGAATCGGCCAAGTCCAGGGTTTGAGCAAACCACTCGGGGCGGAAACCCGATTTTTGGTGAGCTTCGTTGGGTTCACACAAATGATAACCCTGACCCCTCATCCCAAAGCGATACCCTCGACCCTGCCCTATCGGGGTATCCTTGTATTCCAAAGGGACCACACAAAGGTAGGTGTCGTGTAAATCGGCATCCTCCCTCCGGTTATAATAGGTATTGTTGGTAACAATGATTGGGATTTGGTATTGGGCCGACCACTTGACGTATTGATTGCGGACAAATTCCTCTTCTTCCAAACCATGATCCTGAACCTCCAGGTAAAAATTCTCCCCAAAAGCCTGTTTCCAAGCCAAAAGAGCCTCCTCGGCCTGAGCAACCCCGTGATTCAGCAATAGCCAGGGGATCTCGGCATCCAAGGAACCTGAAG
>JBJTSS010000253.1:0-6965 GCA_046079785.1 Bacteroidota bacterium | reverse complement strand
AAGGCCATGCCCACCGTATCGCTCAACGAAAAATTACGGATTCCTACCTCCACCAAGCGTTGTATCCAATCCAAGACCATTTGCTCGGAATACGGATTCCCGTAAGGGTTCCCAAAACCCATGGACAAATAAACCCAAAGCTCACGACCACTTCGAGCCACGGCCTCGGACCAAGGGGCAATCATTCGGTAGGCTTCTTCGCAGGATTTACGTGTGTTTCGGGCTTGAAAGGTCTCGCTCACCGAAAAAGGATAACCGACGATGGATACCGCGTGGTGATCCAAGGCCTGTTGGAGGCCCGTATCGTTGGCCACAACCACCGAAAGGCGGGTTTTGGAATGGCCCAAATCCAGGCCGTCCAGAACCTCACCGGTATCTTTCATTTGAGGAACCGCTTTGGGTGAAACCAAGGAACCCGCGTCCAAAACCTCAAATCCCACCCCCATAAGGAGCTGTAAATAGC
Organism: Bacteroidota bacterium; assembly: GCA_046079785.1. GTDB lineage: Bacteria > Bacteroidota > Bacteroidia > UBA7662 > UBA7662 > SYHX01. The sequence continues at coordinate 6,502 of JBJTSS010000253.1, read as the reverse complement.
TGATTTTGACATCGGTAGGCACCCAATGTCGAAGGCCTTGCATCGCGTCCCTGGGGCACTCCACCAGGAGGTATTGATTTTGGTTCATTCCTTTACGTGGGATGGTCGACTTACGAAATTTGAGCCAAGACCTTCCTTATTTTGCAGTCCCTAAAGTACAAACAGGCTAGGATGAACGAATTGGAACCTGAAATTCAGCAACCCGAAAACGCGGACGAAGTTTCTGTGAATGCAAACGCTCCCCAAGAGGTTGCCTCTTCCCCGCTGGAACAACCTACGATTGAGGAGCAACCCGCCGTCGAAGTCCAACCCGCTGTCGAAATTCAACCGGTGGACGAGGCGTCATTGCCCATGAACGACCTTTCTCCCGAGGACGAGGAAGACATCTTATCACCTAATGATGCTCAGGAAATGCCTGCGTACCACGCCATGGATCTGGAGGCTCTTTTGACCCATTTAGGCGAAGCCATCAAAAAAACAAGCTTGGAGGGCGAACACCCCAAAATTCGCTCCATCAAAACCCAAATTGACCACTGGTTCCAAAAGATCAAAGCTCAACACGAACTGGAAAGCCTTGAAGGCGAGCGGGACACCACCCCTGTTGCGCACTCCCCCCTCTTTCTTTTGTACCAAGATTTGTGGCAACGGTACCAGAACCGTCGTCATCAAGAAAAGCAAGAGAAAGAGGCCAAAATGCAAGCCAACCTTTTGCTCAAAAAGTCCATGCTGGACGAATTACAACAGATTGTTGAGCAGGAGGAGCAGGGTAAAGTTGGCTTAAACGAACAGCTCAAGGACCTCCAAAACCGTTGGAAGGAATGCGGACCCGTGCCTGCAGAACAACGTCAGGAGTTGTGGAACCGGTACCATTGGCTCCACGACCAATTCTATAACAATTTACGAATCAATCGGGAACTCAAAGAATTGGACCTTTCAAGGAATTTTGAGCTCAAAACTACCTTGTGCGAACAGGCCGAAACCCTGCTTTTGGAAGCCGATATCCTGCAAGCTGGCGTTAAGCTATCGCAATTGCACGAACAATGGAAGGCCATAGGGCCTGTACCTCGGCACCAATCCGACGATTTGTGGAATCGTTTCAAAAACGTTTCGGACCGCATCTTCCAAAGCCGTCGGGGCAAGTTCGAAGAAATGGACAAAATCCGTTCCCAAAACTTGGAAGCCAAGACCAAACTCTGCGAAAATTTGGAGATCCTGGTACAAACCTTGGGGGATTCCAAACCCAATTGGAATACCCTATCGGCCACCATTGACCTTCTACAGCAGGATTGGCGTGCCACAGGCCCGGTCGCCAAAGACCAACAAGAAGGGGTTTGGAAACGCTTCAAAAGCGGACTTGATGCCTTTTATTCAGCACGCCTACAGCATTTTAAAGCGGTCAAAGCCGAAAACCAGGTTGCGGCCCAACAACGTGAAATCTGGTGCAAAGAAGCTGAGTCATGGCAGAATTCCGAAGATTGGAAAAACGGTACTATCGCCTTGATGAACCTCCAAAAAGCCTGGAAAGAAGCGACGGCCCTGCCCCGCAAACTATCCGATAAATATTGGAATCGTTTCCGTTCGGCCTGCGATGCCTTCTTCACCCGCAAAAATGAGTTTTTTGCCGAAGAAAAATCCAAGCAGGGTGAGAACCTTCTCAAGAAAGAAGCCCTCATTGCTGAACTTTCGGCTTATCAAAGCACAGGAAACCCTGCGGATGATTTGGCGTACCTGATGCAAATCCAAAAAACCTGGGGGGAAATCGGTTTTGTTCCGATGAACCGCAAAGAAGTTTTGCAACAACAATTCCGTACCCTGACAAACGCCTGGTTTGACCAACTCAAAGTCAACCGCGAAACCCAGCGTGAAGCCCAGTACCAACAACGCGTGGACAAAATGGTCCAAAACCCCGGCGGAGACAAAGAAATGGGGCGTGAGCAGACCCAAATTCAATACAAAGTCAACGACTTACGCAAAGAAATCGACTTGTTAGAAAACAACTTGGGGTTCTTTGGTCGATCCAAGAACGCGGACCTCATGAAGTTGGAGGTCGAAAAGAAAATTCAAGGTCTGAAAGCTCAGCTCCTGCAGGCCGAAGCCCGTTTGCGGCTACTCAAACAATCCCGCAAAGAAAGCGATACCAAGACGGCTCCCGTTACCCAAAATCAGGAATCGAATTTGCGTAATAACCGTAACAATACCTCAAAATCACGGGGATAAGGCGCTTCGATGGCCGGAATATTCCGTTCCGGACTCTCGATACTGACCGAATGCGCATGCAGTGCCAGGCGTCGCATCATCGGTGTTTCCAATTCTTGGTCCTTGGACATTCGGTACTTGCGGCCTTTGATGGCCGATAACAACGGATATTCTCCGCCGTATACGTTGTCAGCCACAATGAGGCAGTTCTGAGAGGCCAGGTGAACCCGAATTTGGTGGGTACGACCCGTGACCGGTCGACATTCCAGTAAGGTGAAATGCCTAAAATAGGCGAGACTGTGGACGTAGGTCAACGCCGATTTACCGTTACGAAAATCGACCCGAACACTGCCGTCCCTGCCCTGACCCAAGGGCAAATCGATGGCCTGATGATCAAAACGGTGGATACCACCAACGAGTGCATGGTAAACCTTGGTCACTTGCCTTTTTTCGAAGGCCATCGCTACGGATCGGTAGGCCTCTTCCGAGGCAGCAAAAAGCATCACCCCGGAGGTTTCCTTGTCCAAACGATGGCAGGGGCTCAAGGCAGGATTCCATGCCTTGGCCATCCGAAGGAGGCTGGCCGAACCGGGGGTCCGCTCATCCAACGTAGCCACCAGGGGCGGTTTATTCACGGCCAAGACCTGGTCCTCTTGCCACAAAATCATGTCCTCAAACGAAGGCCTCTTCATGGCGCAAAGTTAACCGCCTCGACTAGGTCTGGGCCTTGTTCAGGGTAAAGCCAAAGGTGGACCCTACCCCGGAAGAAGACCGCACATGGATGGTCTGACCATGGACATCCAGCATATGCTTGACAATGGCCAATCCCAGACCGGTTCCTCCTTCGGAACGTGAACGACCCTTGTCCACCCGATAAAATCGCTCAAAAAGCCGGGGATGGTGCTCCGGTTCAATCCCCATTCCGTTATCTGAAATTTCCAAAAGGAATTGTTGACCCATATCAAAAACCCCAACCTGGGTCAGGCCGTTGTCGTTCCCGTAGTGTATCGAGTTCGAAAGTAGATTAACCAAAACCTGCCTGATTTTTTTTCGATCAGCGCGGACAACAAACGGTGGTTGGCATCCGGCCTTGATTTCGATGGTAATTCCCCGGTTTCTGGCCTTGTGATCCACCGAATCAAAAACATCCTGTAACAATTCGTGCAAATCAAAATCTTCCCATTCCATTCGCACCGTACCGGATTCCAATTCGCTGATGGTCAACAAATCTTTGACCAAGGCCTCCATGCGATCTGCCGAACGGGCCGCCTTTTGAAGAAAACTGAGGTTGGTCGCAGGATCTTCCATGGCTCCATCCAAAAGGGTGTGGATATAGCCTTGAATATTAAAAATGGGGGTCTTGAGCTCATGAGAAACATTCCCCAAAAATTCTTTTCGGTAGCGTTCCAATTTCTCTTGTTCTTCTCGCTTGAGGTTCTGTTCCTTGGTCCATAACGAAACGACCTCTTCGACCTGGGCCAAAGGATCCGAACCCAAGCCAACGCCCGATTCGTTGGTTAACGATGATTTGGTCAGGCTGATGGCATCCAGGATTCGCTGGACGTGGCCAAGTACAAATTTTCGAACCAAAAATTGGGTCACCCAGCCCGAAGTGAGAGCGCTTCCCATCACCAAAACCAACGTTTCCCAGCGCGGAAGACCCAAGGTCCCGGCCAACAAGGCTACTGAAATGGCCGTTAGGACGGAGACCAACCCCGCCAACTGCCCCGGAGAAATTTTTTTAAGCAAGCTCGAATTTATAACCTACACCCTTGATGGTGGTAATGTAGGCATCACCGAGCTTTTCGCGGAGTTTGCGGATATGAACGTCAATGGTACGGTTAATGACCACCACGTCGGAACCCCATATTTGTTCCAAAATTTGGTCCCTGGTAAACACCTTACCAGGTTTGGAGGCCAAAAGGAAAAGCAATTCAAATTCTTTGCGAGCCAGGGGCACGGTTTGCCCAGCCTGGGTTACCCGGTAAGCCTCACGGTCGATCACCAAATCACCCACCTGCAATCGGTTCTTTACCTCGTTGGTCGATTCGTTTTGGGAACGACGTAGGATCGCTTCAATTCGGCTCAACAAAGCCCGGGGTTTGATCGGTTTGGTCAAGAAATCATCGGCTCCGGCCTGAAACGAAAGCACCTCGACAAACTCCTCTTCACGGGCTGTCAAAAAAAGGACAAAACACGATTTGAGCGAAGGAATCTGGCGCAACTGCTTGCAGGTTTCCATGCCGTCCATTTTGGGCATCATCACGTCAAGCAAGACCAAGTCAGGAACAAAATCTTTGGCCACTTTGAGGGCATCCTGACCGTTTTCGGCGGTTTTGACCGCATAACCCTCTTTGACTAAATTGTAAGATATGATCTCCAAAATATCGGGCTCATCGTCCACGACCAGAATTTTGGTTAATTTGGAAGGACCGGAGGTTGACATGGGTTCAGGGCTTATTCCAACACGAAGGAATATAACAATTCATGCCGCCTGTGTTAAGTCCAAGTTAAGTTAAAATACCCCTAACCTGCTTCCAGGGCCTCTTTGAGCAATGCCGAAGCCTTGGCCGGCTGGGCCTTGCCCCCTGTTCTTTTCATGATTTCTCCCATAAACAAAGCAAGGAGGCCCTTTTTGCCATCGCGATATTCCTGAACTTTGGCAGGATGGGCCGCCAAAACCTCTTGGACCAATGCGGGCAAATCGTCTCCTTGGTTTGGTTCGCCCAAGCCCAGTCCCTGGAGCAAGTTCTCCAAGCTTTGGGTGGGTTGCTCCAACCAAGCCGGCCATACTTGTTGCACCGCTTGGTGATGGGTTAATTTTTCATCCTGGACGGCATTGATTAATTGAGCCAGAGAGGCTGCCGAAACGGGTAGGTCAGCAACCGGCAAAGCTTTGGCATTCAGCCAACTTTTGACCGGCCCCATGGTCCAATTGGCGGCCTGCTTGGTATGGGATGTACCCGAAACGAGGTCCAAAAACCAAAGCGCCAAATCCTTTTGGTCGCAAAGAACCCCGGCGTCGTAGGCACTGAGTCCCATTTCGTTGATCAAGCGTGCCGTTAACTCGGCCGGCAAAGGTGGCATGGTTCGCTTGATGCGTTCAACCACGTCAAGGGTCACCCGAATCGGTGGTAAATCCGGTTCAGGAAAATAGCGATAATCGTTGGCCGCTTCTTTGGAACGCAAAGCAAAGGTGTTTTGGGCTTGAGGGTCAAAAGATCGGGTTTCGGATTCGATTGGTTCCCCCTTCTCGACCATTTCGCATTGCCTTTGGAACTCGTATTCAATGGCTTTTTGAACGTGGCGCATCGAATTCATGTTTTTGACCTCCACCTTGGCCCCAAATACGTTGGAACCAAAGGGCCTTACCGAAATATTGGCATCGCACCGCAGAGAACCTTCTTCCATGTTGCCATCACAGACTTCCAAATAGCGAACCAAACGACGAATTTCTTGCAAATAGAGGTAAGCATCGCGAGCGCTTCGCATATCCGGCTCGGATACAATCTCCAGCAAGGGGACTCCGCATCGATTCAAATCCACCAACGTATCAAGCGGGTCCTGATCATGGATGCTTTTGCCCGCATCTTCTTCCATATGAATCCGGGTTATTCCAACCCGACGCACACCGTTCTCCGTCTCCAAATCCAAATAACCATCGTAAGCCAAGGGTGTTAAATGTTGTGTTATCTGGTAGCCTTTGGGCAAATCGGCATAGAAATAATTCTTGCGTGCAAATTCATTGTATTCCCGAATACGGCAATTCATCGCCAATCCCAACAAAACACCGTACTCCAAAACTTGTCGATTAAATCGTGGAAGAGTTCCCGGATGGCCCATGGAAATCGGTGATAACAACGTATTGGGTAAGGCCCCGTATTCGGTGCTATCACCACAAAAGGCCTTGGATTGGGTCCGTAACTGTACATGGACTTCCAAGCCCACGATCAATTCATATTTGGTCAAAACTTCGTTGCTCATGGATTCTAGGTGGGCTCTTTCAAGGTAAGCAGCCCTTGCTCAAAGGCTGATTTTAAGGTTTCGATCGTGGGTGTCCCGTTCGTTGATGGCCAATCGGCACTCCCCATGGCCAAATGTGCTTGACCCCCACCTTGGCCGCCCATGGTTGATAACAAAGCCCGCAAGATTTTGCCCGCGTTGCGTGTTGCACTCGACGCATCGCTACATGCCAACGCCACGTGGAGCCTTCCCTCCATCAGGGATCCCAGAACCACCATTGCATGGGGGTTATGGTTTCGCAATTTGGACGCCATGGCTTTGAGGGAATCGGCATTGCGTAAAT
>JBJTSS010000252.1:0-1829 GCA_046079785.1 Bacteroidota bacterium | reverse complement strand
CTTGGGGCTCTACCTGGACCTGCGCAAGCGGGGTATGTACAAGGTCCTACCGGATTGGATGGTTCGCCTTATGGGTTGGTCGAAACGTAACGACTAAACCAAGCCGTCACCGGCCATAACGCCCAATAAATCAGACCGATCCAACCCATGGTCCAAACCAAGACCAAAGCCACGATCAGCAAAAACAGAGGATAGGTCAACATCAAAATCGCAAAGAGCACCGAATCAAAATGCACGGTATCTCGACAAGCTTTTTGGGCAAAATGCCTGATGGGGTAATAGTATGGGGCGTGGAGTAATCGAGCCAAGGTCAAAAAGAACCAACGTTGTCGGGTGGGTGCCAAAGGAGCAGCAGGGGTTTCGGTAGCGCCTTCCAAACCGGTCGCTACCGCTTGATTGGGGGCATGCACCACCAGGTTCCGTAGTTCTTCCTCCAACCATCGGTTGAACCGTAACAAAAAAACGGTTTCTCTTAATGGACCCTCTTCCCCTTGGGATTCCTCCTGAAATTTTTGTATCAGGTCACTGGCCATGACCGTTGACCCAAAACGGAAATCGGCCGATTTACCCGGCCCATGAAAGTGCTCGTAGTTGATGCCCACCGGAACAATTTCCAAATCCAAACCCTCTTGATAAGCAGACCATACCATGCGTGCACTTCCTTTGGGGAGGGGCCGGAGTTTCCACTCCTGGACACAAAGGCCTTCCGAAAAAATGATCAACGAACCGCCCTTGGCCCAGTAGCGGTTGGCTTCGGCGAAGGTCTCGTAATTGCGATGCACGTTGACGTAGCCCTCTCGTTGCCTCCAAACCGGCATCATATGCAAATGTTGCCGTAGAAATTGACCAAAGCGTGGTGTAAAAGCGTCTCCCCGACCCAAAAAACCCAAAGGAAAGGGCAGATAACCGGCCACCAAGACCGCGTCCAAGAAGGACGAAGGGTGATTCGCACAAAGCATCCGAGGCCGTGATGCCACCGGGTTCTTGGTCCACGCCGCGGGCCAACGATGCACGCTAATCCCACTAAAGTAGAGGGCTCTGCACCAGCCAACCAAGGCGTACAAAAACCGGTAAACCATCTGCGCGCTAAACCTACGGTTTCAGGCTCAATTTAGCGAGAAGCGACGGAGCGGAACAGGCGATTCCACCGTATTCGGTTCAACCAATCGGCACTGTAATCCAAACTAAGCCAGACCAAGACGGCTTTGCCCACCACATGATCTTCGGGAACAAAACCCCAATAACGCGAGTCCAATGAATTGTGCCGATTATCCCCCATCATCCAGTAATAATCCATCCGAAAAGTGTAGGATTTGGCCAGGGATCCGTTGATCCAAATTTGGCCGTTACGCACCTCCACGCGGTTCCCCTCGTACACCTCAATGGCCCGGCGATACACCGGCAAATTGTGGGTATCCAAAGGCATCACCATCCCTTTGGCCGGAATCACAATCGGACCAACCTGATCGATATTCCATGGAAACTGCGACGCGTGCGGAAAAATTTCCTCGGTGTACATGCCGGCTGGGGCTGTATAAGGTTCAAGGAGGCGAACATTGGCAAAATCTTTCATGCGCACCGCATTGGATGGGGTCAAACTAAAGATAAAATCCCCTTCGGCCGTGACCTGTCCTCCTTCGGTAACATCCATTTTGCGCAAAACCAAAGGATTGAAGCCGCTTCCATCCGTTTGGATATGGTACCGGTGTTGGCTGTTCTTTGGCTCCTCAACCCATTGACTGTTAATGCGTAGGCGACGGTCCACCAGACGCAATGTATCCCCCGGTATGCCTACGCAACGTTTAATGTAGTTATCACGTTTGTCTACA
>JBJTSS010000251.1:0-1861 GCA_046079785.1 Bacteroidota bacterium | reverse complement strand
CAAGTTAAAACCAGCGGTAGTAATACATGGGTTAATTTGACCTCGGCCGTAGGAGCAACGAGCGGTTCAGGTTTTACCGCGGCCACACTTCAACTCAATGGTATTTCATCCAGCATGAATGGTTCCAGGTTCCGTGTCCGTGTTTCGGGTAACGGTGCCTGTCTTGAAAACCTGGTTTCCGATTCAGCAACACTAACCGTTAGCACTCCAACTCCCGTTGCCTTAGCTCTCGGTAATGATGCGTTCTGCGCAGGTAGTTCGGCCACGGTGCGTGTACCGGTTGCTGCCAATAACTTTAATCAAATTGGATTGGTTGATTTGGTATTCACCCACGGTTCTTCTTTGACCTTCGCGGGAATTGAATCAATTCATGGAAACTTGAATGCAGGAATTTCGGCGACCGCCAACGGTAATACAGTCAATGTAAGTTGGTTTGGAACGAATCCTCTAAGTTTGTCCAATGGAACCAACCTCTTTACCCTCAAATTCAATGCAGCAGGGTCCGATACGGTTCGCGTTAGCAACAACTCCTCGTTCAGTGACCAATTCCAAGGTAACGTACCGTTTACCGTGAATAACGGCGGTATCATCATCGCAAATCAGCCAAGTACCCTTAGTATTTCGGCAAGCCTTGGTGGTTCAGTTTGTTTGAATAGTGGACAAAACATCACCCTAACCGGTAACCCTACTGGTGGAACGTTCAGCGGTACAGGAATTTCTGGGAATACCTTTGTGACCACGGGATTAAACCCCGGCTTCTATCCGGTTACCTATACCTACATCAATGCTAACGGGTGTACTTCAACAACGCAAACAACCTTGGTTATCCGTCCTGCCGTTACCGCATCGGTTAGCCCGATCAGCAGCAGTATCTGTAGCGGTCAATCGGTCACTTTGAGTGCCAACACGGGCGCAGGTCTCACGTACCAGTGGCGCCTGAATGGTAACCCAATAATCGGAGCAACCCAAAGTGCCTATACGACTTCGGCTGCTGGCACCTATACCGTCGAGGTTAGCAGTGGTGGATGTTCCAATATCTCCAATACGGCCACCGTCATCGTTGATGTTCCTCCAACCCTCAACGTTGCAGGTACCCTCACGATTTGCCGAGGCATATCCACGACCCTGACGGTTAGTGGAGCAGATACCTACCTCTGGACCCCGAATATTGGTTTGAGCAATCCCAACGTGGCGAATCCGTCCTTGAATCCTAACGCAACCCAAACCTATACGGTTTACGGCTATAGGACGGGTTCAAACTGCGTAAGCACCACCACCGTAACGGTTACTGTTAACAATCCGCCTGCCGTAGATGCGGGTAACAACGTTAATTTGTTGTCTGGATCGGTGACACTAACACCTAGTTTCTTGCCAAACCACGCCTATGCCTGGTCCGGCCCTAACGGATTTAACTCTAGTGCAACGAACCCTTCGGTCTCTCCATCGGTAACATCAACCTATTATTTGACCGTCACCAACAACTCTACAGGCTGCCAAAACACCGATTCCGTTCGTGTCTATGTGCCGCGCGTTGTTGCAGGTCCAGACCAAACAGTCTGCTCCGGTGTACCAACGACGTTGACCGGACAACTTTTGGAATTTGCCGACCCCAACGAAGTTGCTGAACTACAGTGGTACCGTGTATCGAGCTCCGGTGACGTCCTTGCGACTACTTTACTAGGAACTGCAAGCAGCATCGCCACGGCGTCGATTACCCCAACCATGAGCGGTACCTACTACCTTGCAATTGACTTAGGCGGAACGGGTAATTTCTTGTACGATACCATGCAAATTACCGTAGCATCTACACCTGTGGTAAGCATCAGCGGTAACAGCAGCATCAGCACAGCACCCGGATCCA
>JBJTSS010000250.1:0-1621 GCA_046079785.1 Bacteroidota bacterium | reverse complement strand
AGACTCAAATGGACTCTTCTTCCGCCGGGCACCTTTCGCCAGTCCCGTAATCTTCCCAAACTCACGCGTGTAAAGCGTGACCACACAACTGGTCTCGCTGAACTCAATCACCCGCAACACAATCGCCAATGTCTTTTCGGCTGGAAACAACGGGCCAGGGCCCTACACCATCGGTGTACCTGCCCAGGTCGTCTACGATACCCTGAATGTTTTTTCGGTTGGCGCTCTGGAACCCACCAACGCTTTGGCGGGTTTCTCCAGCAACGGCCCCAGCCGTTGTGGGACCGATTCCTTGGGTCTCATCAAACCAGAAGTTTCAGCCCCCGGGGTCAATATTCGCTCAGCCGATGGGCCAACGGGTTACGGTCAAAAATCCGGAACCAGCATGGCCTCACCCCATGTTAGCGGTGCTGTTCTTTTGCTCAAGGAAGCGTTCCCTCAGCTTAGTGGCCGGCAAATCCTTAATGCCCTCTACCAAACCGCTATGGATTTGGGTCCAACGGGCGAAGACCATCTTTTTGGTCGCGGGCTCATTCAAACCGATGCGGCGTTTCAATTTTTGGCCTCTCGATACCCGGTTCAACCTCCCCAAAATACCGGGCCGGATCTGGCCATACTGGGCTTGGATTCCCCTCAGTTGAGTCAATTGGGATTACGATGCACCCCCAATGCATCGAACACCATCCCTCTTCGCCTTCGTGTTAGCAACCAAGGCGATACCGCTGTTCAAGGCTTTTATTTGGGCCTCTACGACCAGAGGACTTGGCATCATTCGGTATATTTTGGAAACATTACCTTGCAGCCTGGACAATCCACCACCCTATCGCTGTTGTCCATTGCGCGCAATCCTTCCCGTCAAACGGAGAATTGGATGTTTCGTATTGGCCGGAGTCCATCGCCATCACTCGCAGGCACCGAAAACGATACCCTTAACAATTATTTTGCCTTATCCTTTCCAAACATTACCCCTGCGCAGGATTTAATTACCGAACATTTTGACGATAGTTTACGTTTGCCTTTTGTTATCGAAAATCACCGTACTGGGGATTGGGTGATCGAAAATCCCGATAACGATGACTACAGCGTTAACGGACTTCCAGCAACCTGGGCGCTTTATCGCTTGGCCTCTACCCCCTCTCCACCCCATCCCTCGGGCCAAGGCTCGTTGGGCTTGGGCTCCGGATGGGCTGCGGGGATCAAGATGAGGGATTATTCCTCAAGACTACGCCAAAAAGACCACCTGGTCTCACCGCCTTTCTTTAAAGCTGCAGCACCGTGGGGGCAAGGTTATCGGCTTTCTTTTGACGTCGCCTATGCCAACCGAAATTCTACGTTTAGGGATTCTTTGTGGGTCGAACTCTCGGATAATTGCGGTCAAAGTTACCGTGTTATCTATAGGAATGGAGGAGATAGCCTTCGAAGCCATTCCTTTATAAACCCCTCAGATAGCAGCGCTTTTCGTCGTATTGTTATTGATGATTCTTTGTTACAACAAAACAGCCTTGGGTCTTACCGTTTACGATTTACCTCCCTCAACGATTTTGGTGGAAACCTTTATTTAACCAATGTTGCCTTATACCGAGTATTTGCCGCTTCATCATCCAACTTTGGTGATTCGGAG
>JBJTSS010000249.1:0-2857 GCA_046079785.1 Bacteroidota bacterium | reverse complement strand
ATAACCCGTCATGGGAAGAAGGCCGGTATTCGCAACGACCATCCTTACGGGCAGGCTGCTGTTGGTGCATTGACCGCTAAATGGAGCAATAAGGTCCACCGCAGAAAGGTCAAAATCACGCTTTGTCGTGAATCCAAGGGTATACCACGATCCAATCCCACTGCTGCAACCGGTTTCGCGGACATATACTTGGTAGGCTGTATTGGGTTGTAAGCCCGTGAGCACTGCATTGGATTGGTTTAGCGTCAAGGATGTACCGCTACCTTGGGCAAAGCCCGCCAAACCGTATTCCAAATCCCACTGCGATGCGGCGGATGCCCACAAGACACGACCGCTGTAGGCTTGTAACTGATCGGCACGCAAATTCAAAAGACCAAAACATCCATTGACCGTGAATTCGTAAGCCCCTGGGTCGGGTGATAAGGATCGGGTTTGTCCCCCAAAGTCCAAAGGAACCAGGTTGCCCAAGTTTTCGCCGATGTTGTTAAGTGGCCAGTTGGTGGGTACCAAAGGAAGGCTGGTCGTTGAGGCAAAAAGCGGATTAGCATCCGTGGAATTCAAATCAAATAGACCACCAGACGCCGTTCTCCACGCGGCCAAGGTGGTTTGGGCAACACCATTAAAGCCAATTCCGTTAGTCCCTGTTGTAGACCCCATGTGCAAGGCATTGTTATCGGAAACCATTCCGGAGGTTCCTACATAATAGATACAATATTTAGCACCTGATCCGCCGCGGCTAATGGAGACGATGTTGTTTTTGAAATGATTGTTACTTCCAGAACCCAAGAAATAAGCACCGTACACCAAGCCGGACGCGCTAGATGCTTGATCAAAAATCAAGGTATTGTGGTACCAATGGGTGTTGGATGAACCGGTATTGTAAACGCCATAAATAGAACCGGTTCCGTTATTCATGTTGTGAACCAAGTTGTTATAAACCAAATTGGGAGCATTCGCTGGGGATGGGGAGTTAGAGACAAAAATCCCGTAGACGGTGGAAGTCCCGGAGGTATTCGCGCCAAAGCCGTTGTGAACGCGGTTTCCGGAAATCTCACCGCGCAAAAAATACAAGTTGTAAATTCCGTAGAATGTTGTCAGGGTGCTCCTCGATGGCCTACTAATGTCATTGTTTCGAATTTTGGCACCATCCTGATAGTACGTGTAAATTCCATAAAGATAGAAATCTTCAAACACATTGTTGCTCAGGGTATTCGAGGCGCTATACAGTCCTGCATCACCGTACAGCCTAATTCCATAATAACCGCCCTTAATTAAATTGGAATCGATCAAAAGGCCTTTACTTAAGGAAGCACTGGTGGTCGAATTAAGAGACCCGCTGGTAACAATACCGTTGATACTCGAAGACGTTGACGCAACGTCGGCGAGAATCGTATTCCTAACCAAACCGCATGAATCTGAATTAGCGAATATGACGCCAGTTGCGGTGCCTTGGGTTCGGATAACAAAATTTCGAACAATGACATGCTTCGCATTCAAAAATCCAAGCACACCCAAACTTGCTTGGCTGTTGGCGGCCGACACTGTATCGCCCATACCATCCAGGATGAGAGGATTGTTCGCGCTCAATCCAGGAATAGAAGGGATTATAATTTGTTCGTTCAAAAGGTTATTATCGGCATCAAGTTGGATGACGACAGGTCCCGTTACCCCTCCACATCCAAGGATTTCAAAAAGACCTGAAAAGCTGTTAAAATTGTTGCTTGAAGATTGACCAACGGTGTACGTACCGGCAGTTAGGGGTTGGCACAATAAAGTTCTAGCGGTGTCATTGAAGGGATTGGCGTCATTAATTCCATTGGGCAGGTCTGACCATACCGTCAAACGAAGGCTTCCCGAAGGAGCTGTCGTCAAGGGTTGCGTAAAGGTCAAAGCGACGCTATCTCCGCTAAGTAGGCTTACCGGAAAAACTTGAACGATTTCGGGTTGGTTGCCCATTTGGTAATGCAAACGGACCGAGGTCAAGGGATTCAACGATGCGTTGAGGACACGGGCCGTCACCGGATAATTGGTGGAGGGCTGAACGATGGCTGGAGGACTTAGGATGGCCTCCACATAAACATCCGCAGCCCCCAACTGGATTTCATAAGCCCCCATATCGGGGTTAGCATCGCGGAGATTACCTGCTATATCGGTGGTCACAAAGCTGGGTGTTCCTGCATTGCGGACAGGTGAAAGCCCAAAAGGAGTCAAATTGTTAACACCACTAAACAAGGGATCTGCATCCAATGAATTGAGATCTTTAGCAAAAGTGGTTCTCCAAGAGGCAAGCGAATAATTCGTGGCCGAAACGCGTACGATTGGAGAAGTCCCTTGTCCCTCAAAATGGAGCAGGTTGTAATTTGAAATCGTTGAATCGATCAGCCAATTTCCTGCGAAATAGTACAATCCAGTAGCCGAAATGGTACCGGCTGTGCGCACCCAACGGAAAATATTGTTTTGAAGGATTAATCGGCTCATGGTAATGGATGTTGCCGAACCGCCAATAATGTAAATCAAACCGTTGGCTGTGGTGGATGTCCCGCTGACCCTAGCCTCAAAGCTGTTGTGGTGGAGCTCAAGATAATCCAATCCATCGGTCACACTTGTGCTCACATAAAGAACCCTGGGCGTTGCTGCGGAGAAATTACATGAAACCACATTATTGATGAGTTGGTTGGGCATGCTGGGTGAACCACTGATGTTACTAAAGAAGTAACCGTAAAAATTCATATTACCATACAATTCATTTTCACGAAAGACCATGCCCATAGAGCTAGCCACATAGTACCCGTAGTAGGTTGTTCCGGAACCTGTTAACTTATTGGCGACCACTTGAATATTCTGGCAGCGGTTGAAA
>JBJTSS010000248.1:0-2294 GCA_046079785.1 Bacteroidota bacterium | reverse complement strand
GTCACTGCTAGGCCCTTGGGCATTCGAAGGCATGGCTCAGCCCCATCGCTTGGATTCCCTTGGCGCCCGGTGCGGGTATGCCACGCTTTGGGAACAGGTCCAAAAGGATCCCCATCGTTTGGCCCAAATTCAAAACGAACGATTCCAGCGCGCCTTGCTCCATAGGACCACGGTGAACAGAGGCCGCCAGGAACCAGAGGATGGACTGCCCGTCTTGTACCTTCCGGTGGTGGTGCACGTGATGCACGCTCCAGGTGATACGGTGGTGGGTCAGGGCTCCAACCTGAGCGATGAACAAATTCAGTCCCAACTGGTGGCCCTGAACCATGATTTTCGACGAAAAATGGGTACCCGTGGGTTCAACCGATTAGCCAACGGGGCCGATGCCTGCCTACAATTTGTTTTGGCCAGCCGCGATCCCCAAGGCAACGCGCACAAAGGAATCAACCGGGTTCCATACGAAGCCTCCATGGCTCATCCCATGGGTGCGGATTTGGTGATGAAGGACCTGAGTCGTTGGCCGGTTCATCGTTATGTCAACCTATGGGTGGTGGGCCGGATACAATTGGGCGTTTTGGGTTATGCTTGGCTTCCTTCAATGTTAGCCGGGGATCCCCAGGCAGGCAGAGCGGATGGTGTCGTGATATCAGCGCAGGTGACGGGTTCCAGGGATTGGGTCCCCACCGGTACTTCCTTTGACCTGCATCCGGTCTCCGGCTACGGTCGGACCTTAACCCATGAAATGGGTCATTACTTGGACCTTTACCATACATGGGGTGATGGGGATTGCACCGTGGACGACGAAATCGAGGATACCCCCAATTGCGATGGCCCTTTGTTTGGTTGCCCAAGCCAAGCACCGGTGGATTGCCCGCCAGCACCTGCCCGCATGATTTCCAATTACATGGATTATACCGACGATGCCTGCATGAATGCCTTCTCGGTGGGCCAGGTCCAAAGGATGCGTCAGAGTTTGGGTTCTCTGTATCCTTGGAGGGCTGCTTTGACCAGCGATACCAATTTGGCCAGCACCGGTGCGGGTCCGCTTCACCGCCCCAAACCCAATCGTTTGATACGGGTCTTTAGCGGGACGACGGTTTGTGCGGTCAACGATACGCTGGGGGGGGATGCTGATCGGATACGGCTGTTGGACCAACAGGGCCTAGGCTTGGATTCAACAACCTTGGCCTTGTTTGTTGCTCCTGGTGACCGGGTGGGATTAAGGGTTTTGACCAGCCAAGTGCAGACCGATGCTTTTGGTTTTGCAACCTACAAGGCACTTAGCGGACCCCGACCAGGCCTTAACCAGATGATGGTTACCCCCCAAGACGTTTCGGTAGGGGGCCTCAACCCGGTCTTGATCCTGGACTGGGAGGCGTTTGCCCAAGCTCGATTTTACCCAAATCCTGTGGATGATGCCGCGTGGATGCAGTGGTCGGATAGAGATTCGGTTGATTTTAGGTGGACCCTGGTGGATGCCTTGGGTCGGATACAGGCCAAGGGAAGCTACCGCGGCGAGGCCTTTTGGGCATGGCCTTGGGAGGGATGGCCATCGGGAGCTTGGGTTCTTTGCTTGGACTATTCGACCGGTGTGCGCGAATATTATCGTTTCATAAAACGCTAGGGTTTTGGCGGTAATCGCCCACAAAAAAACCCGGCCAGGGCCGGGTTTCTTTGTTGCATAAAGCGCCTGCGGTTTAGCCTTTGGCAGCGCTCACTTTGATTTTCAAATCCACCATGTCGTTGATGAATTTGTCGCCCAAATTCTTGAAGATGTTCTTGGAACCATAGACCACGTTCCATTGGGTGCGGTCGATGCTCAAGGAGCCTTCGGCTTGGAGGCTTCCTTCGGTAAGGGTAACCTTGGCAGGGAAGCTAACGCCTTTGGTATTGCCTTTGAGGGTTAAGTTACCCGCAATCGTGTGGGTATTCCCCAAGGAATCTGGAGCAGCCAAAGCGGTTGCCGATGACAGTGCGAAAGTTGCGGTGGGAAAAGAATCGGCTTGGAAAAAATCACCGGACTTCAAATGGCCGCTAAGGTCAGCGTTCATTTTGGCATCGGTCAAATCCAAAACGGTTAGGCTGTTCATATCGATGGTGAATTGACCGGCGGTGATTCCGTTGTTTTCGACCATAAAAGTTCCTTCGGATACTTTAAAAGTGCCGTTGTGTTTGCCGGTTGGCTTGGCACCAACCCACTCGATGATACCTTCGGTCACCGTCAGGGTATCGGCGCCGGCACCGGCTTGGCCTTCGGCCAGGGGATCGGTAGCATCACCGCCTTGGTTGTTGCA
>JBJTSS010000247.1:0-1202 GCA_046079785.1 Bacteroidota bacterium | reverse complement strand
GGGCGGTTACTCACAAGGAGATGGTATCGTTGGACTAGTGGGTTACCGGATGAGAAACGGAGTTAGGTTTGGTTATTCATTCACTGAACATACCGGTGAATTGGGGGGATTGGCCAATGGTTCTCATGAAGTTTTTTTGGGGTACGATTTCACCCTCAAAATCCCACCACCGCCTCAGAAAAAGATCTTAACTCCACGGTATTTCTAAGCTTTTTTCACAATTTCTTATTTGGTAGCTACCTTTAGCGTTTGCAAAAAATGAACATGACCGCAAAGAATCACATGAGCACAACCACAAGGGCCTCTTGGCCCTTGTCTATTCTCGTTCTAGGAATTGGATTACTGCTGGGATCTTGCAGTGGTGGAAATACGGGCGACCTTATCGGTGCACGCGATGGAGGACGATGGTTAGAAACAACGCCCTATGGAATGGTGTACATCCGCCAGGGTACGTTCTTGTACGGCCAAGGGGACCAAGACATCTTGTTCAACATGAACAGCCCGCTGAAGAACATCACCATGCGCCCATTTTATATGGATGATGCCGAAATTTCAAACGCCGAATACCGTCAGTTTATCAATTGGGTGAGGGATTCAATAGCCCACACGATTTTGGGCAATACCGTAGAGGATGAAGATGGGAATGAATACATCAATTGGAAGGCAAAAATCAATTGGACTGACCCTGCGGTCATTGAAGAACTGGAAGATTTGTTTCTTCCCGAAAATCAGCGCGTCTTTGGTCGGAAAGAATGGAATACTCCTCGTTTTGTTTACAATTACAAAGCGTATGATTTTTCCTCTGCAGCCGCTAACGGCTCTGGAAGGAATCGTAATGAATTCATAGAGGCTCGTTCCATCAACACCTATCCGGATACTTTGGTGTGGACCACCGACATGGCCTATTCGTACAACGAGCCTCAAACTCAATTATACTTCAGTCATCCAGCGTATTACGATTACCCTGTGGTAGGGGTTAGCTGGAATCAGGCCAATGCATTCTGTGACTGGCGTACACGGTTATTGCAGTCGTATCGTCAGTCCAAAAGAATGAGCATAGGCTTCCCGTTTCGTTTACCTACCGAGGTTGAGTGGGAATATGCCGCCCGCGGTGGCCGTATGTCATCTCCCTATCCATGGGGTGGGCCCTCATTGCGCAACGACCGTGGTTGTTTGTTAGCCAACTTCAAACCCGGTAGAGG
>JBJTSS010000246.1:0-1058 GCA_046079785.1 Bacteroidota bacterium | reverse complement strand
CTACATGAAAAGCCCTGAACTGATTCGAGGGAATTATTATAACAAAGAATACCGACTTTTTTCGGAGGATTGGAAAGCGGCTCGAAGGCAAGGACAAAGTGTGTTGGCCTGGGGCATTCCTTATGCTTTGATGGAATGGTGTGAACAGGTTGATTTTGAGCCGGGACTGGGGGATATCTTGATCGAAACAGGGGGTACCAAAGGAATGCCCAAGGCCTGGACCGAGGAGGATAGACGGGCCTTTTGGCGAAAAAAGCTGGGCTCAACGCTGCGTTTGGGTGGAGAATACGGCATGACGGAGCTTGGATCTCAAGCGTATCAATTGGAGGGGTCTCCTTGGGCGGGGTATGTTTTTCCGCCCATGGTTGGGGTTGGTGTATACCGGGTGGATGATCCGTTGGAATGGGAAAAACCTGGGGCGGTTGGTGGACTTTGTTTGGTCGATCCAGCGAATTATTACGGAGTTTCTTTTGTTCAAACCCAAGATTTGGGACGTATCCTCGAGGACGGTAGCTTGGCTTTGTTGGGCCGAATGGGCGGCGCCGAACCCAGGGGATGTAATCTATTGTATTTTTCATAAATCAAGGACTATGTTTGGAAGGTATACGTTCGTCAATCGTCGGTTGTCGCGTTGGCAATCGCTAGGAATTTGGTTGTTGTGTTGGTGGGGCTTGGTTCCAGGGCACGCCCAGGTTCATATGGTCGTGGGTTCCGTTCCAACCTATACCCCGGCAGGGGCTGCCCTGTATATCGCGGGGACTTTCAATCAGTGGAATCCGGGTTCGGCTAACCATCAATTAACAAGAAGACCTGATTCGACGTGGGGGATAACCCTTCCTCCGGGTTCAGGTACGTTTTCGTTCAAGTTAACCCGGGGCTCCTGGGCCTCGGTCGAAGGCAATGCAAGTGGTGCTTTTCGCCCCAACCGCACCTACACCTACGGCAACGGAGATACCCTTCGCCTGCGCGTTCTGAGTTGGGAAGACTTGCATGCAGGTTCCGGTGGTGGTGGTGGTGGTGGTGGAACGGCCAATGCCCAGGTTCAAATTTTGACCGAT
>JBJTSS010000245.1:0-1765 GCA_046079785.1 Bacteroidota bacterium | reverse complement strand
ATCACCGGAACCAGAGCCGGGGTGTGTTTTTTGGTGGTAAAGGCGTATTTGAGGTTGGAACCATCTTGGGCCCCGGCGTTGATGGCCATCCCCCCGGTTTCATGGTCAGCCGTCAAGACTACCAAGGTTTGACCGTCTTTTTGGGCATAATCCAAAACGGCCCCCACCACCCGATCCAAATCCAAGGTTTCGGTAAGAACATAATCGCCGTCGTTGGCATGCCCACCCCAGTCAATTTGGGAACCTTCTATCATCAAAAAAAATCCGGAATCCTGCTCGTTGCGATGGATTCGGTCCAGATCACGGCAGGCCCGGGATGCGAGCATGGACATCAATTGGGGATCCCTGCCTTGGAGAATGGAGGGGGCCGGGCCATCCCACAAAAGCCCAATCAAGGGGGTGGCGATAGGTCTCAACCGAGGGGACAGGACTTCGGGGCTGGTATTGACGGGAAGAACCCCGCTGGCCTCGCTCATCTCGTACAACAAATCCCGTTGGTCTTGCCTGGCCACAAAATGATTCCTGCCACCACCAACCAACCAGTCCAATGGGGCACGGCTCAAATCCAAAGCAATGTCTTCGACCAGGTCCCGGTCTTTGCGATGGGCCGCAAACGATGCCGGTGTCGCATGGGTTACTTCGCAGGTAACCAGCATGCCTGTTTTTTTGCCTGCTTGGGCTGCAAGTTCCAAAACGGTAGGGAGCGGCAAGGTATCGGTCCCTACCCCGACAGCCCCGTTGTAGGTTTTGCGGCCCGTGCTCAAAGCGGTGGCCCCGGCTCCTGAGTCGGTAATCAGGTTATCGGCGGCAACCGTCGATACAAAACCGGCATGGGTAAAGCGCCCCATGTTCCACGATTCAGCTGGCTTTTGTTGAGTTTGGTGCAAATAAGCGGAGGAAATTTGGGAAAGACCCAAGCCATCGCCAATAATGAAAATGATGTTACGAGGTTTATCTTGAGCCAACAATGGGTTAACGATGGTCAAAAGATAGACCCATAACCCCAAGGGTAAACAATTATTTTTCATGCTGTTGGTTTTGGACGGGTGGTCGGATGGAATCGGATGGTCGGATGGAATCGGGTTGTCGAAGTAACCAATGTTGAATGGCAGCGACCGAAATGGCGTCGGTCATTTCTCCATCCTGAATCATTTGCCAAGCTTGGGATGGGCTGACCCAGCGAACGCTGAGCCTTTCGGTCCCTTCGGGATCGGAGGGCCCTTGATGCAATGAACGCGCACAATACACCACCGCCTCCTCATCGCTCACCGAATTGGAAAGATGCATCCGCAACAATGGCTCCCATTGATCGGCCAGCAATCCCGTTTCTTCGCGCAGTTCCCGACAAGCCGTCTCCCAAGGATCCTGCCCCAACGGACAACCACCTTCGGGAATTTCCCAGGAATAAATACCCAAGGGATAACGCCATTGACCCACCAAAACCAGGTACCCTTCATCGTTGAAGGCCAATACACCCACCGCGATATTTTGAAAAGCTACCACCCCGTAGATCCCTGGATCCCCATCCGGCCGGATCACCTGGTGCTCGGTGACTTGAATCCATGGGTTACGGTACACAACGCGAGAACCGGTCGTTTGCCAGGGATTGGTTAATTCTTCGGAAGAAGGCAAAGCAGGCGTCACGATTTTACCAAAATTTAATTTGATTTCAAAAGTACGGCCTGTCCTTTCTCTTGGGCGAAGCAAACCTTTCTTTTACTTTTGCGTTCTCTTAACCTAAACCAAATCCTTATGTTCAAAAAGC
>JBJTSS010000244.1:0-2052 GCA_046079785.1 Bacteroidota bacterium | reverse complement strand
TGGTCTTGCTGGGGGCTCTATTGTTTTGTCCGGGTTTCTTGGCGGAATTGGTGGCGCGTAACAACCCCGAGCGTAACCGTTACCTGGTTCAAGCCATTTTGGATTGAAGCATCTTGTTTTGGTAGGTCCGGTTTGGCCCTTCCGGCCCGGAGGGATGACCAGTTTTAACCAAAGGCTTGTTCAAGAATGGCAGGCCATGGGTTACCGGGTTACCGTCCTGAATTACCGAGTCCAGTATCCCTCTTGGCTTTTTCCGGGCAGCACCCAATTCACCCAAGAACCATGCCCCTCGGGCTTGGTTTCCTATCGGTTGTTGAATTCGATGGGGCCTTGGTCCTGGTGGCGTTCTGCGCGTTGGTTGGTTTCCCAAAAGCCGGATTTGGTTTTGTTGCGGTATTGGACTCCCTGGATGGCACCCACTTTGGGCTTTTTGATTCGCTGGGCTCGTTTGATGGGGTTGACTTCCCCGGTTGTTTTGTTGGCCGATAACCTCAAGCCCCACGAAAAAATTCCGTTAACCTCCCTCTTGAACCGTTGGGTATTGGGTTCCGTTCATCGGGTCATTACCTTGTCCCGCTCCGTAGCCACGGAGGCTCATCGCCTAAAATTCCGTGGGACGATCCAGGTTCTTCGCCACCCGGTTTACGATCATTTTGGCCCTCCTAAGGAGCGAGCGGAGGCCTGCCGCGCTTTGGGATTATCCCAGGATCGACGTTATCTTCTTTTTTTTGGTTTGGTTCGGCCCTACAAAGGATTGGATCTATTGTTCCAGGCTTTGGTCCACCGGAACTTCAGCTTTTGGAATTCCGCCGAAGGACAGCGCTGGTCTTTGGTGATCGCGGGAGAGTTTTATGAACCGATCGAGCCTTATTTGGATCTCCTCAAAAAACTAGGTTTGGAAGATCGGGTTCTTGTGCATCCCGTCTTTGTGCCCGATGATCAAGTTTCCGCCTACTTTGGTTTGGCCGAAGCCTTGGTTCTGCCCTACCGGCATGCGACGCAGAGCGGGGTGACCCAGGCTGCTTTGCATTTTGGGGTTCCCATGGTGGTGACCCGGGTTGGTGGTTTGGCCGAAGAATTGGAGGGAACGGGGGCCGGTGAACTTAGTGAACCCGAGGCAGGGGATCTGGCGTTAGCACTCCAAAGGTTTTGTTCCGCAACTCAGCAAAGTCCGTACAGGGCTGCCGTTCAGCGCTTGGCTGGACGATATGCTTGGCGACCTTTTGCGGAATCGGTCTTGGGCGACGAAGCCCGGGGTTAAGCGTTGTTACGGGCGTGGTCTTCCAAGAACTGGGCCAAGCCTTTGTCGGTGAGGGGGTGGTAGAAAAGACCCTCCATGGCCGATAGGGGACAAGTCACCACATCGGCTCCGGCCTCCGCGCATTTGACGATATGCAAACTGCTTCGAATGGAGGCGGCCAATATTTTGGTGCTGTAACCCTGGGTTTGATAAATATGAACAATTTGGGCAATGAGTTCCAAGCCGTCCATGTTCAAGTCATCCAAACGACCGATGAACGGGGACAGGTAGGTTGCACCCGCCTTGGCGGCCAGAATAGCTTGGCCAGGGCTAAAAATCAAGGTGCAATTGGTGCGAATGCCTTCCTGATGGAAGGTATGGATGGCCCGAACACCTTCTTTGGTCATAGGGACTTTGACAACAATGGCAGGATGCAAGGCCGCCAAAGCCCGTCCTTCCCGAATCATGCCATCGTAATCGGTGGCAATGACCTCGGCACTCACATTTTGGCCCACCATTTGCGCAATGGTTAGGTAATGTTCCATGACCGCATCGTGGCCCTTGATGCCTTCCTTGGCCATAAGGCTAGGGTTGGTGGTGACGCCATCCAGAACACCCAGGTCCATGGCTTTGCGGATTTGGTCCAGGTTGGCAGTATCGACAAAAAATTCCATAGGATTCAATAAAAAAAGGGTAAGCTACTTGTATCGCACCGCTACAACCACCTACCCTTGCTGCATTCCTACCCTGGGGGATTAAGCAGGAGCTGGTCGGACAAGACTTACCCTCGCTGCAAAGATAGGGGATGCGAG
>JBJTSS010000243.1:0-3362 GCA_046079785.1 Bacteroidota bacterium | reverse complement strand
GTTCAGATCTACCCCTTGCCCGACTTTACTTGCAACTTTTGGAGAAATACAAGATTTTATCCGAGAAAAACCTGCGCGATCACCTCGACTATTACGGCAAAAAAGAAGCCGTGCTCTACGAAAAAAACTTGGCGATGATGGCCACGGTTTCCGGTGCTGCACCCATGGTGGGTTTTTTGGGCACGGTGACCGGGATGATTCGGGCTTTTTATCAACTTTCGGTATCGGGCTCAGCGGTCGATCCCGCTGCCTTGTCGGGGGGGATTTACGAAGCCATGGTCACCACAGCGGCTGGTCTAATGGTCGGAATTTTGGCCTATTTGGCGTATAATTATTTTACTGTTCAGGTTGAACGTCGGCTCACCGAATTGGAATTCATGGTCGGAGACACCTTGGAGCTCCTTCCCAAGTCTACGGAGGCATGAATTTTCGGAAATCTTCCAAAGTCCGTGCCGATTTTAGCATGGCCTCCATGACGGATATTGTTTCTCTGTTGCTGATTTTCTTTTTGTTAACCTCAACGTTGGTCGCCCCCCAAGCGCTCAAACTGATTTTACCCAAAGGCAAGGGGCAGAATATCGAATCCAAGGTCATCCGAATCAGCATCGATAGCCTATCCACTTTCCATTTGGAACAAAAGCCCTTGTCCAAAGGGGCATTGCAGGCTGAATTACGCTCCTTAGCTGCCCGAGATACCGGACAAACCCTGCTCTTGCAGGCCCACCAACGGGTTCCGGTACAGGACGTGGTCGATGTGATGCAGTGGTCTCGCGAAGCAGGTCTCAAAATGGTTTTAGCCACGGATCCTCGATGAAAGAGCCATCGGGACGTTACGGCATTGCCTGGTTGGTTTCCTTGGGATTGCATGGTCTGCTAATCCTTTTGCTGGCACTCCTCCATTTGGGTTTACCTGCCATGCCCCCACGTCCTACCCCAGGTGGTGGCTTGTCCCTGGCCTTGGGTGTCGAGGATGGTCAAGAAACAACGCCTGCTCTGCCGCCATCGGGAACGACCAACAGCCCCACCGAGCCCACGGAATCGGTTAAGCCCAATCCTACCACCAGTCCATCGGTAACCCAAGACCAGGACGAGGCCCCTGTCGTAGCCCCCAAACCGGAAACCAAACCCATGGATCCACGCTTGCAACGACTTCTGCAGCGACAAGGCCAGAATAACTCCCAAAACAGCAACAATCAGGCCTCCAAAGGCCAAAAAGACGGTTCCGAAACCTCCAATTCAACCGGTCTATCGGGAAGTGGTGGTTTTTCGGCCCGGGGAGATGGCTTGGAGAATCGAGGATTTTCCAAGAGCCCCGATCCCGAAGAATTTCGAATTCTGGATGCAAGGGTAATTATTCCCATCGAAGTGGATAGCGAGGGCAAGGTCCGCGTTACCGGACCGCCAACCAGCGATAAACCCCTGAACGCCCAGCAACGCCGCGCCTTGGTCGAAGCCACCCAAAACAGCCGTTTTCGGCGTAATTCCGAGCTTTCCATCCCCCAAAAAGGGGTTCTGGTCTTTGAATTGCAGATCAAAAGCCGTTCCTAATGCCGGAACACCCAACGTACGAGGAGACCTATGCCTGGTTGGTGGAGCAATTACCCATGTACCAACGCTTGGGGCCACCGGCCTACAAGGAAGGCTTGGATCGTATAAAGGCCCTTTGCCAAGCGCTGGGTCAGCCCCAAGAACGAATGGGCTTGGTCATTCATGTCGCAGGAACCAACGGCAAAGGTTCGGTTTGCCACGCCATCGCCTCGGTATTGCAGTCCTGTGGCTACAAAACGGGCCTTTTTACTTCCCCCCACCTTCTCGATTTTCGTGAACGTATTCGGATCAACGGTCAGTGCATCAGCCGTTCCGATGTGGTGAAAGGAGTCCATGCCTTGCGGCAAACCGCTTCTTCCCTCGATCCTTCGTTTTTTGAGTTTACGACGGCTCTGGCCTTTCAACACTTTGCGAATCATGGCGTTGATTTTGCGGTCATCGAAACCGGCATGGGTGGGCGCCTGGATTCCACCAACCTGGTTAAGCCGACGCTCTGTGCGATAACGCATATTGATTGGGATCACATGAATTTTTTGGGTGACCGCTTGCCCCTTATAGCCGCCGAAAAAGCTGGGATTTTCAAAAGAGGAGTCCCGGTGGTCATCGGGCGTTCCCAAGACGAAGAGGTGAACCAAGTTTTTGTGAATAAAGCCCATGAATTACGCTGCTTAATCACTTTTGCTGATAAAGTGTATCAACTTGAAATACAGGAATCTAAAGAAAATATTTTGGAGTCTGTATGGAAGGTGCATCGCCTTGGATTATCGGTAGAACCTGATTTGGTAAGCGACCTACAGGGGCATTACCAGGCCGAGAATCTCGGGCAAGTTTTGGCGATGGTCGATGCCTTAAGAAATATAGGCATTGTCTTGGATCAGGACCGCGTCCTGGAGGGTCTTCGAAACATTGTTCGTAACACGGGAATGCGGGGGCGCTGGCAAGTGGTCGGCCAACATCCTTTGAGGGTTTTGGATGTGGCTCATAACACCGAAGGTATACATCGTGTTATCAGACAGGCTCTATCCTGTACGGCATCCTCCAAATGGTCGGTGGTTTTGGGAATTTCGGCCGATAAGGATTTGGGGACCATCCTCTCGTTCTTTCCCCAAGATGCGCGGTACTATTTCGCTGCACCCAACAATCCCCGGTGTTTGCCTGCCGAAGTTTTGGCTCAGCGAGCCCAAGAATACGGCTTGACGGGTCAGGCCTATCCTTCGGTCCAAGAAGCCTGGCAGGAGGCCGTCCGTGGAGCCCACCCCCAGGGCCTTGTGCTCGCTTTGGGAAGCTTTTTTGTGATCGCCGAAATCCCCGATGGATTTCAACCCGACCATGGCCTCGGTTGATATTTATACCGACGGCTCCGCTTTGGGGAATCCGGGACCGGGTGGCTATGCCGCGGTCTTGTTAAGCGGGGATAAGCGTTTGGAAATTAGCGGCGGTTTTGCCTTGACCACGAATAACCGAATGGAATTAAAAGCCGTGGTCGAAGCCCTTCTGGTTCTCAAAGGCCAAGATCATTTTATTCGACTTTACAGCGATTCCAAATACGTGATCGATGCTTTCGCTCAAAATTGGTTGCCGACTTGGCAAAAACGCGATTGGAAAAATGTCAAAAACCCTGACCTGTGGCAAGCGTTGTTGCCGCTAACGAATCTTCACCATATCGAATGGTGTTGGGTAAAAGGCCATGCCGATGTTCCCGAAAATGAACGTTGCGATGTACTGGCCAAGGCCGCAGCATCTGCATCCTCTCTTCCCCCCGATACCGGTTACTCTAGCCCCAATACCTGAAATAGGGCCGACAGGGCCAAGGC
>JBJTSS010000242.1:0-7203 GCA_046079785.1 Bacteroidota bacterium | reverse complement strand
CCACCGCCCTGCTCTGACCTTCCCCGAACCAAAAAGCGTCCAAACGAATCCCCGATGGGGATTGCACCTCAAAGCCCAAAGGGCGATGCAAAGCACCTTCGAGCAAAGCTTGAAACAAACCGCCGTCCGAAACATCGTGCATGGACAAAACCAATTGTCGGCGGGTCAGCTCCTGCAGGGTTTGGTGTAACAATAATTCTTCTGTCCATTCCAATCGAGGACATGGGCTATGGGTCACGCCTCGATACGAGTAGAGGTATTGCGAAGAGCCCAAATCATCGGTTGCTGGACCCAGCAGGTAAATTAAATCCCCGGCTTGTTTGAAGTCCAAGGTTTGTTGGTGGGTGGGGTCTTCCAAGACCCCCAGCATACCAATAACGGGGGATGGTATGACCGGTCCCTCGTAGGAGGATTGATTGTAAAAGCTCACATTGCCCCCGGTGACCGGGGTCCCCAAGTTGGTGCAGGCTTCGCCCATTCCTTGAATCGCTCCCACAAATTGCCAATACACCTCGGGGTTGTACGGATTACCAAAATTGAGGCAGTTGGTAACGGCCTTGGGTTTTGCTCCGGAGCAAACCAGGTTACGAGCGGCCTCGGCCACAGCGATGGCGGTTCCGCGATGAGGATCGGAATACACGTAGCGGGAATTGCAATCCACAGTGAGGGCCAGGGCCTTGGAGGTGTCCCGTAACAAGACAAGGGCGGCATCCGAAGGTTGCCGGGTGCCCATGTGGGCGGTGCCTATGGTATCATCGTATTGACGGGCTACCCAGCCTTTGGAGCAAAGGTTGGGATGCGATGCCAGGTGTTCCATGATGGGTAATAGATCCTCCCGAACAGGTTGGGGAACGGGGACCGTCGCCGGATCAAAAGCCTGTATGGCCTTGCGGTATTCGGGTTCGGTATAAGCCCTTTCGTAAACCGGTGCACCTCCCCCAAGGACCAAGCTTTCGGCCGGAACTGCGGCGACCAATCGACCCTGATCGTAATAACACAACAGTGGACCTTCGGTGACTTCGCCAATGCGCTCGCAGGGCAAATCCCACTTGGCAAAAACGGCGGCGATTTCTTGGTCTCGGCCTTTGTGCCCCACCACCAGCATTCGTTCTTGGGATTCCGATAACAACAATTCCCAGGGTTGCATACGGGCTTGGCGGGTTGGCACTTTGTCCAAATCAATTCGCATACCGCAGGATCCTTTGGCGGACATTTCGGAGGTTGAACAAGCAATACCTGCGGCACCCATATCCTGCATGCCCACCACAAAGCCGGTTTGAATCAATTCCAAGGTTGCCTCCAGGAGGAGCTTTTCTTGGAAGGGGTCGCCAACTTGAACCGAAGGCAAATCTTCGGCGGCGTTTTCTCCCAAATCCTTGGATGCAAAAGCTGCGCCATGGATTCCGTCTTTGCCGGTACGGGATCCGACGATAAAAACAGGGTTGCCGGGACCTTCGGCCAGGGCTTTGACGGTCTGGCCATGCCTGACAATACCTGCGCTCATGGCGTTGACCAAGGGATTAATTTGGAAACTATCGTCAAAGAAAACCTCCCCTCCCACGGTAGGAATCCCAAAGGCATTGCCGTAATCTCCAATTCCTTTGACAATACCCCGCATGAGCCAGCGGGTTTTGGGGTGGTTGGGGTTTCCAAAGCGAAGGCTGTTCAATTGGGCTACAGGCCGGGCGCCCATCGTGAAAATATCCCGGTTAATACCCCCCACGCCGGTTGCCGCTCCTTGGTAGGGTTCGATGGCCGAAGGATGGTTGTGCGATTCGATTTTGAAAGCACAGGCCAAGCCATCCCCAATATCCACCAATCCTGCGTTTTCTTCCCCTGCCTTGGCCAAAAGGCCTTCTCCCTCTTTGGGTAGGGTTTTGAGCCAAAGGATGGAATTTTTGTAGGAACAATGTTCACTCCACATCACCGAATAGATACTGAGCTCGGTGAAATTGGGATCACGACCTAGTATGCTTCGGATATGTTCAAATTCTTCGGGGAGTAAGCCTAACTGAACAGCGGTTTCGACGCTGGGTTGTGCTAAACCATCGTTGGGCTGTAGGGAAGGAGTGGTTGCAGGATTGGAATCCATTTTAGGGTTGGGGGGATGAGGAGGGGCAGGTTTCCAGGAGGTAAAGCAAACGTTGTTGGTCCGAACGCAAGCGGGGTTTCCGTTTGGATTTGGGGGAATTAGGGCAGGGTATTGTCCCCAAGTTTTCGGAACTCTCCAAAAGGGCTATGGCGAAACGCTTGGAATTTGAGTTTTGTAACAATACTTTGTAGGTGGCTTTGCCCAAAGCGGGGCGGCTGCACAGCACGGCATGGGCCTCTTGGTTGGGCCAACGTCGCAGGATTTCGCTGCGTTGATCGGTACCCAAATCCTCGGGGCGTTCCAGGGCGTGAACAACGTTGGCCGAACGAGAGCCGCTGGTGTATTCGGCAGCGAAGGATTGCCCCAGATTCCAACCTCGAACCCGGTGAACCCAAGAAATTTCTGATTCGGCTCGTGTTGCTGCGTTTTCGAGGACTTTTTTTTGTTCCCAACGGACCTCAACAGCGGCCGGAAATTCGTTGCGAAAACGCTCCAAAAGGGTTATCGGGAGTCCTTTGCCCGATGTTTTGCGGAAGTCGTGGCGTTCGTTGGCTTTGCTTTGGATGCGGGCCGGGGATCCCTTGCTCCGAGCCAAGGCCTGTAGGCTCATGGAACCGACCAACAAAGCGACCAACAAGAATAATCGGGGGTACCTACTCATGACCAATGGAGAGCCCAAAAATACAAGTTTTAGGGCTGTAGAGGGGTGTGGCCGGCCTGCATTTTATTCAATCGAATCATAATATGAATTTTTGGCCAAAATGTCTATTTTTTGGAAGATTATTTGAATTTTCAAACCTATTTTGGCCAAAACAAGTCTAGAAAAAAGAGAATTTTTCAGAAAACATCTTAAATTTCACCTAGACACCCAAAAAATCTCTATTTTTGTCCCTAGAATTATTTAAACCACTCCCTATGAGCAGTCTCCGCATACAATCCCTGGCTGGCCTTCGCCAAAATCAAGGGGCGACCTTACCCAATGCCTCGTACAAGTGTTCTGAACGCTTTGGGGAAAGCGTCTTTAACAAAAAGGCGATGCGGGAGTTCCTCTCCCCGGAGATTTACGAGGCCTTGTTGGAAGCTATTGATTTGGGTCACGGGATTACCCCGGAGGTGGCCAGGCAGGTGGCAAACGGGATGAAAAACTGGGCCTTGGCCAAAGGAGCCACCCATTATACCCACTGGTTTCAGCCGTTGACCGGTTCCACCGCCGAAAAGCACGATTCATTTTTTTCGTTAAATAACGACGGTGAAGCGATCGAGGCTTTTAGTGGAGGTGCCTTGGTCCAACAAGAGCCTGACGCTTCCTCTTTTCCCAACGGTGGGATTCGTAACACTTTTGAGGCCAGAGGGTATACCGCTTGGGATCCCAGCTCGCCCGCTTTTGTTTTGGAGAGCCCTGCCGGTAAGACCCTTTGCATCCCTACCATATTTGTATCGTATACCGGGGAGTCCTTGGACTACAAATCGCCTCTCCTCAAATCGCTTGCAGCCGTCGAAAAAGCGGGTGTAGCCGTTTGTCAGTATTTCGACAAAAACATAACGCGGGTTTATCCCACATTGGGTGTTGAACAAGAGTACTTTTTGGTGGACTCGGCCCTCTTTGATGCCAGGCCCGATTTGCTCCTTTCGGGCCGTACCCTCTTTGGGCACGGAGCTGCCCGCGGCCAACAGCTGGAGGACCATTATTTTGGGACGATTCCCGAAAGAGTCTATGCTTACATGGTGGACTTTGAGAATGAGGCGTATCGTTTGGGTATACCTCTCAAAACCAGGCATAACGAGGTTGCGCCCGGTCAATTTGAATGCGCCCCCTTGTTCGAAGAAATTAATCTTGCGGTGGACCATAATCAGCTGCTGATGGATTTGATGGAAAAGATCGCTAAGCGCCACGGTCTAACGGTCTTGCTGCACGAAAAGCCATTTGCAGGCGTGAACGGATCCGGTAAGCATAACAACTGGTCGTTGGCTACCAACACCGGCAAAAATTTGTTATCCCCCGGCAAAACGCCCAAGAGCAACCTGATGTTTTTGACATTTTTTGTCAATGCCATCAAAGCCTTTCACGATCATGCCGATTTGATTCGGGCCTCGATCGCCTCGGCTGGGAACGATCATCGACTAGGCGCGAACGAAGCGCCTCCGGCGATTATGTCGGCCTTCCTTGGCGAACAACTCTCCAGGGTTTTGGATGAAATCGAAAAAGGCAAACTGGACAAAGACCAGGTGGAGGTTCGTTCGTTGATGCATCAAATCAAAGCCATCCCCGAAATTTTGCTGGACAATACGGACCGCAACAGAACCTCTCCCTTTGCCTTTACGGGCAATAAATTCGAATTGAGGGCTGTGGGTTCGGCTTCCAACTGTGCTGCCGCCATGACCGTTCTTAATTCCGCTATGGCCCAAAGCCTTACGGCATTCAAGGCCGAAGTCGATCAAGCAATTGGCGATGGCGAAAATCGGGAAGCCGCTCTGCTCAAGGTCCTTCAGAAGTACATCAAAGCCACCAAGAAAATTCGCTTTGAGGGCAATGGTTACGGAGAAGAATGGCAGAAAGAGGCCGCCAAACGAGGCCTATCCAATTTCCGTACCACCCCCGAAGCTTTGGACGCCATGGTATCCAAATCCTCGATTCAATTGTTCGAAAAAACCGGTGTTTATACCGAACGTGAAATTGAGGCCCGCCACGAAATCATGCTGGAGAACTACATCAAAAAATTACAAATTGAGTCCCGCGTTGTAGGCGAACTCAGTTTGACCCAAATCGTTCCGACCGCCATGGCCTATCAGCAGCGCTGCCTCGAAAACCTTCGCTTACAAAAAGAATTGGGGATGCCAGCCAAAAATTCCGCTTCGCTGAAGGTATTGGCCGAAACCATTGGACAGCACATCGCCGGTATGGTGGATCAAACCGAAAAAATGCGCTTAGCTCGCAAAAAAGCCAATGAAATCGAATCAACCCGTACCCGGGCCACGGCTTATTGCGATCAGGTCAAACCGTATTTGGAAAGCATCCGAGACCACGCGGATCGTCTCGAAATTTTGGTGGACAATGAGTTGTGGCCCCTCCCCAAATACCGGGAGCTCCTTTTCCTCAAATAAGGGGCCTCAAAATTATTTGAGGTGCTGCTTGAGGGTTTCTTCCAAAGCAGGACCGCGTAGGTTTTTGGCAATAATCACCCCCTTGCCATCAATCAGATAGCTCATGGGTATACCGGTAACACCGTACATCTGTCCGGCAGCATTTCCCCAGCCCTTGAGGTCGGAGACATGTTCTTTCCAAACCAACTTATCGTCCACAATGGCCTTGAGCCAAGGGTCCTTTTGGTTATCCAGGGAAACCGAGAAAACGGTAAAACCTTTACCCGTTTTGAATTGTGAATCTTTGAAGGCTTCGTAGGCCTTGACGACGTTGGGGTTTTCGTAGCGGCATGGGCGGCACCAAGAGGCCCAAAAATCCAAAAGAACCATCTTGCCTTTGAGGGAGGAAAGTTTGAGATCTTTGCCATCGACCCCGCTTTGAACGATTTCCGGGGCTTTTTCGCCGATCTTGAGGCCGCCTGGCTGGGCCTGGAGGGCCGAAGGGGCGAGAAAAAGGGTGGCGGCAAGGGCCAGAAGGGGGAAGAAGGGAATGCGGAGGGGTTGTGGGGTCATCATGGGAGGTTGGGGTTGATTCTATCGTTGATAAGAACGCTAATTTAGGCCAAAATTACAATCCCCGGCAAGCCTTACCTTTGAAACATGTTGGTTTCCTTTTTTAAGACGCCTACCCACAAACGTTTCCAATACCGGCCTCTGTACGCCAAGGATTCGGATTCCGTTTTGGATACCAAGGCAAGCCCTGGTTCGGGGGATTCCACCGTCAAATCCATCCGATTTCGCCGAAGAAATTCCACCTTGCAACCCAGCAACCGGTACGATGGAATTCAACGGATCGTGCTGGTATTGGGGCTTGTTTGGGGTTTGACTTGGGTGTTTTTTGGTCAAGGCTCGTTGAGATGGTTGGGGTTGGCCTTTCCTGTTCTGGTGTGGTTGCGCTGGCGAAAACGCGGTTCGTCCACCCCATCTTAACCCCGCTTTGGTGACTCAGGCTCCTCGTATTCAGGTCCTACCGGATCATGTTATCAACCAGATTGCCGCAGGTGAGGTGGTCCAAAGACCCGCCTCGGTCCTCAAGGAATTGTTAGAAAATGCGGTGGATTCTGGCGCGACACTCATCAAAGTCAATCTTAAGGATTCCGGCCGGTCCTTAATCGAGGTTATCGATAACGGTCAAGGCATTGCTCCGGAACAAGTTCCCTTGGCCTTGCAAAGGCATGCAACGTCCAAACTCAACGATTGGGAGGACCTGTACCGGTTGATGACCTATGGTTTTCGGGGCGAAGCGCTGGCCTCGATTGCGGCAGTTTCCCAAATGGAACTGGCCAGCCGAGTCAAGGATCTCGAATTGGGGGTCTTGGTCGAAGCCCATGGTGGACAAATCCTTCAAAATCAGCCGGTAGCCCTCCCGACAGGGACCCGGGTTTCGGTGCGTTCGTTGTTTTTTAATGTACCTGCACGTCGAAATTTCCTCAAAAAAGACAGCACCGAATACAAAAACTTGGAGGATGAATTTATCCGTTTGGCTTTGGCAAAACCGGAATTGGCTTTGGAGCTCAAATCCCAGTCTCAAACGGTTTATAGCCTCAAGCCCGGGAATTTACGCCAGCGTATTCAGGCCCTCTTGGGCAAGAGTTTTTCGGACGGTTTGGTCCCGCTAGAGGAGGATACCCAGTTGGTGGGCCTCAGCGGTTTTGTGGCCAAACCCGCTTTGTGCCGCAAAACCCGGTATGCCCAATATCTATTTGTGAATGGACGTTATTTCAAGGATGCCTACTTGCAGCACGCCGTGAGTTCCGCCATGGAAGGTTTGTTACCTGCCCAGCACCATCCGGCCTATGTATTGAACTTTAGGGTGGACCCGGCCAAGATGGATGTCAATGTGCACCCTTCCAAGATTGAAGTCAAATTTGAAGAAGACCAGGGAATCTATGCTATTCTCAAATCGGCTGTACGCCGTTCCTTGGGGCAATACCAATTGAGCCCTTCTTTGGATTTTGAATTGGAACCTT
>JBJTSS010000241.1:0-2909 GCA_046079785.1 Bacteroidota bacterium | reverse complement strand
TCGCTGGATAAGCGCTCCTATGTACCGTTTATTGATGGCTTACGTGCCGTTTGTCTTGGTCAATTTGGCCTTGGACTTTTATGTCTTGAGGCATGGACGATTGGCCTTTCCTGCCATGCAGGAACGTCGTCGCGCTTGGTGGGGTATAGGATACGGGGTTTTGCAAGGGTTGATTTACGGGGGATTGCCTTTCCTGGCTTGGTTGGGGTGGGAACAGCAACCGGCTTTGTTCCGGAACGTGGTTCAAACCTCGGTGTTGGCCGTCCTAGTTTTTAAGGTATGGGCCTTGCCTTGGTGGTTGATGGAGGATGGTCGGAGGGCATGGATCGCGGCCATTGATCGCATTTTTGGGAAGCCCAAGCCCAGCCCCACGAAAGTCGCTCAAGGGGAGGGGTTGAGTCGAGGGGCTTTTTTGAGTCGATTGGGTTACATTCTGGGTGCTGTTCCTTTGCTGTCGCTGGGTGCAGCGGCTGTAAGTGGTTCGGCATACCGATACCGTATACATTTTCAACAGGTTGTGATCAAAGGTTTGCCTGCCTCCTTCAAGGGCAAACGTTTGGTTCAACTTAGTGATTTGCATACCGGTTCATGGGATGATGCTGAAGCGATACGCAAGGGGATTCAAATGGTTTTGGATTTGAAGCCGGACCTTTTGGTCTTTACCGGAGATTTGGTCAATACCCAGACCGCCGAGGTGGAACCGTGGATGGAGGTCTTGAGGTTATTGCAAGCGCCTTTGGGGGTTTATTCGGTGTTGGGAAACCACGATTACGGGGATTACCGTGCCTGGGGTAGTCCCGAGGAAAAAGCCCAGAATTTTGAACAGATGCTCCGGACCCATCGTGATTTGGGTTGGCATCTTTTGAGGAACGAATCGGTTCGTATTGCCGGGGAAAACGGGGACTTTTTGGAATTGGTGGGTTGCGAAAATTGGGGAAAACGATCCGGCTTTGGGAAACAGTACGGGGATATCCAAAAGGCCATGGGTGGGGTTAGCACCCCCGGCCCTCACCTTCTATTGACCCACGATCCTTCGCATTTTGATTTGCAAGTCTTGGGGAAGTACCCCTCTGTTGCGTTGACCCTGAGCGGTCACACCCATGGTATGCAAATGGGGATTGACATCCCGGGTCTGGCACGATGGTCACCGGCATCGTGGGTGTATCCGCATTGGGCTGGACTTTACGATTTTGGGGACCAACAATTGTACGTTAATCGGGGTTTTGGTTTCGTGGGCTTTCGGGGCCGTTTGGGTATTTTCCCCGAAATTACCTGTCTGGAATTGGGTTAACCCCCTCAACGTATCTTTGGTGAATGTTATGGGAACGTTTGCCGACCTCGTTGCAGAAACTGGGAATTTGGCCCTGGTCGGGTGAGCGGGCCTTCCTCCGAGATTTGTGCAAGTATTTGGAGGAAACCCAGCCGGATTCCTTATCCCTCACCGGGGTATTGGCCTTGGAACAAAAACACCCCGACGAGGCACCCCATGCCCGAATCAAACGTCGGTTGATGGATTTTTTGGTGGACGAAATGGTCGAACAAGGCTTTTCGACAAGCTGTATGGACCGTTATGGGCCTTGGCTGGAACTTTTGGAACCGTCCTATACGGCTTCGCTGGAGGATCAGCGCAAGGCTACCCAGGGGATGGGGCTTTTGCTCCAAAAAGCCTTTGAGGACGGTCGTGCAGATCATGAAGAGATCAAGAACATCCAAAACCTTGCCCTAACCTTTGAGTTGAAGAGCGTGGATTTGGCCCCCTTGGTTCAGCGATACGCGGAACCGGTCCTGGGCCCCCTGCTGCAAGCCGGCGCTGGGGATGGCAAACTTGATCCCATGCAATGGCAAACCGTTCGCGATTATTCCTTGCTTTTGCAAATTCTCGGGCTTTCGTTGGAGAAGGAACGTTTGATCAAAACCCTCCAAAAAGTGAACATGCATCGTGCAGGTCGTGGAGAAGATCCGGTGGGCCTGTACCTAACCCTGGGCTTCAAGACCTTTGAATTGGATCCGGTCTGTGGGGTCAGTACCGCACGTTGGCACCGGGCAAAGGGACGTTCCAAACAAAGCGCTGAAGGAAGGATTTACATCTACGCCAAGCAATTGCTTTTGGTATCGAGCGATTTGGTTTTGTTATTGGATTCCAACAAGGTCAAAGACGTTGGGGCCAGCCTCTATGCCGTGGATCATTCGTATTTTTTGACGATGACGGTCTTGGAAGATGGTGCCGAGGCCACGCTGAGGGGCTTTGAGGACAAGATTTGGTTTGATCAGTGTTACAAGGTGCTAACCTCCGGGGACCTGGGTGCTGTTGCGGGTCCACCATCCGAAGCTGCTTCCAACGACACGAAGGCATCGCAGGGTCGTTCGCCAGGGGCCAACTCCACGGCCGGATGGGAAGCCGCCTTGGAGGCCTTGAACGCCTTGGTGGGTTTGGAAACCGTCAAAAACGAGATTACCAATTTGGCCAATTTGGTCCGCATGCAACAACGCCGATCCGAAGCCGGCCTCAAATCGGTGCAGGTCGGATTGCACGCGGTCTTTACGGGGGCTCCAGGTACCGGCAAAACCACAGTGGCCCGGCTTTATGCCCGCTTACTCAAAGAATTGGGATTACTCGCCAAAGGCCATTTGGTGGAAGTGGACCGCAGCGGTTTGGTGGCGGGCTATTCGGGTCAAACGGCTATCAAAACGGATGCAGTCATTACCAAAGCCTTGGACGGCGTCTTGTTTATTGATGAGGCCTACAGTCTAACCCCCGAAAGCCGGGAGGATCATTACGGGGACGAAGCGATTCAGGTTTTGCTCAAGCGGATGGAAGATGAGCGTCAGCGTTTGGTGGTGGTCGTGGCCGGCTATACCCAGGACATGGAGCGCTTCGTGGGCTCCAACCCCGGTTTGGCGAGTCGATT
>JBJTSS010000240.1:0-1153 GCA_046079785.1 Bacteroidota bacterium | reverse complement strand
AGTAAAACTAGGGCAAAATCCCATTGTTTTTTTGTATTTTTGCGGCCCTACCATGAATCCCGCAGTGTCTTTGTCCAATTTTGACCTTGTATTGACTTCCATATCCAACGGGGAGCATCGCATGCATTACCGTTTGGATGGCGATTTTTTTGGCCTTTTTGAGACTTCGCTGATCCAAAAAGCCGCAGTGGAGGTGGAATGTGTCTTGAATCGTCTGGGGAATCGATTGGATTGCCGCGTTCGTTCCCAGGGGACCATTTCATTGACTTGCGATCGTTGTCTGGAGGGGCTGGATTGGCCTGTTCAGGATGATAGCGCTTTGGTGGTTCAGCTAACCGAGAACCCTGCGGAATCCACTGACGAAATTCTTTACCTGCCCATGGGGGAAACGCGCCTCAATTTGGCCCAGTTTTTTTACGAAAACATTCACCTACACCTACCGATGCGGGCTGTTTGCGAGGATGCTAGCCTACCTTGCCAAGCTCCGGCCGGCTTTGATTCCCACGAACAGCCGAACACCGCCTCCACCTCTACCGACGAAGCCCCTGTGGACCCCCGTTGGGAACAACTCAAGCAAATCAATTTTTCTTAAGCCATGCCAAATCCAAAACACCGCCATTCCAGAAGCCGTCGTGACAAGCGCCGTGCCAATGACCACGCTGCTACCGCGACCTTGGCCACGTGCCCTACCACCGGTCAGCCCCATCTTTTCCATCGGGCCCATTGGTTCGAGGGCAAAATGTATTACAAAGGCAAGGTCGTCATCGATACCCAGGCCTAAGCTGCACTGGTCGTCATGGCCCTTCCGAACACGACCAAGACGCGTGCAGCCATAACCGGCGTCCATGCCTGGGTTCCACCCCATGTGGTAACCAACGAGGATTTGACCCGGTATATTGATACCACCGACGAGTGGATTTATACCCGTTCCGGAATTAGGGAACGTCGCTGGCTTAACGACGATTCTCTGGCCACCTCCGATATGGCCGCCGAGGCGGTACGGGGTCTTTTGGCCAAAAAAAAATTGCAGCCTACCGATATTGATTTGTTGATCTGCTGCACGGCAACCCCGGACATGCTGTTTCCGGCAACCGCCAACGTGATTACCGACAAGGTAGGAGCCATCAACGCCGTGGGATACGATTTGTCCGCG
>JBJTSS010000239.1:0-3949 GCA_046079785.1 Bacteroidota bacterium | reverse complement strand
TTGGATGGCGGTATCGGGGGAAACGATCGTCCAATCCTGGTCTTTCCAACGTAGGGTTTTGCCGACCGAGGCCGGGGAGGCCACGGGAATCAAGGTATCCACCGGAAACTGACGCTCTTCGAGAACGCGTAACATGGTGGAGCCCACCAGGCCCGATGCGCCGACAACGGCCACACGGTAGGATTGCGGTTTGTTCATGGGGTTGGGGTGTTGGTATTGCGGACACAAAAATGCTAAAAAAAACGTGCCATTGATTAAAACCAAAAGGTGCCTTTTTGGGGGTATGCCAAAGAACATACCAGCGGTGATGCTCCTCGTCCTCCAAATGGCCCTGGAACCCACAAGAGCCCAAGTTTTGGAGACTTTCGCCGATACCAACATCACCAACCGGCCGACCTGGTTCGGGGATACCGCGCGATTCCGGGTTCAATTGCCCGGCCCTTACCTCCAATTGCAAGCCCCTGCTGTCAGTGGGCAGGCCTGGTTGGGAACGCCGAGCAGGGCGGTTCATCAAGGATCTTGGGAAATTCGTTTTGAACTTCGCTTTAACCCATCCAGTTCGAACCAAATGGATTGGTACCTCATGGCCACCGATTCGTTTCCGCATCAGTCCGGACAAAGTTATTTGTTGCGGATTGGGGGTAGTGAAGATAACCTGACCTTTTTTCGCAAAACCGGTTCCTCGTTGCTTCGCATTGGTTCGCTGGCCTCGGGTTGGCTCAACCGGGATCTGAACCCCATGGCCATTCGCGTGGAACGGTACCTCAACGGGCTTTGGTATTTTTGGGCGGACAGTTCCCAAACATCGTTAACCGCACCTCGCTGGCAATGGCTGGGCGATTTTAGGGATAGTACTTTGACCAACAGTCGATTCACGGGATGGCACGGGCAGTACACCGCAACCAGGTCCACGCTATTCTCGTGGTACCTCTTGAAGGTTCAAGGCCAACCCATTCCGGACACAATTTCCCCATCCATCCTGTCATGGCGTATCGAGCCACCGACCAAAATTAATTTGTTATGGAAAGAATCCATGGATACCGGTTCCCTGTCCACTTCGACCTTGACGTGGGTCGAAGAAGGCCGATCGGTGGATTGGAGGCAGTGGTATGGAGATACCCTTCTTCAGCTGGATTTTGGTAGGGCCTTCCCGCTGGATGTTGACCAAACCCTGCGCATCCGTGGCCTCCAAGATATCGCCGGCAACCGCTGCGATACGGACCTGAACCTATACCATACCCGTTTGGAACATGGTCGTTTGGTCTTTACCGAAATTATGAGCGATCCAGATCCACCACTTCGCCCACCGCCCCTGGGCTTGCCAACCGAAGAATACGTCGAAATCTACAACCCCGGTCCTACCCCGTTGGAGCTTGACGGCTACCGTTTCAGCGACCTGAACACGACGGCCCTCCTACCCAAGTATTTGATGGCCCCCCACGCCATCGTTGTCTTGGTTCCAAAGAACGCTCTTCCGCTTTGGCAGGCCTGGGTTAAGCTGCATGACCCGGAACAAAGCACGGTATGGTTGGGCTTGGACCCTTGGCCTTCCCTCAACAACGAAGGGGACCGACTAAGCTTGCAAAGTGCTACCGGTGTGGTCCTGGATACCCTTCGGTATTCCCTTCCATTTTGGAAAACCTTACCCCAAAAACAAGGGGGTTGGTCTCTCACCAAATTCAATGCCCTCTGCCGATGCGCGGATTCCTTGCAATGGCAACCCTCAACCCACGACCTAGGGGGCGATCCGGGGCTGTTGACATCAAACGTCGATACCGGATGCCGATCTGCAGGTTTACCAGCCTTGGTGGATGCTCCCATGGATGGCATGGGCCGCTTGTATTTACGTTTTGGGACCGCCGTTCACCCCAACGAAGAGACGCGCGTCGCCTTGGTCATCCACGGGGATACCGTGGAACTCTTTGACGCCTCCTACCCCCGGAATGTATCGCAGACGGTTTGGCCGATTGCGATACCTGAACACCTGCAAACACAACCGGGGGAGGCTGGTTGGGTTCTTTGCCAAGGGTGGCTAACCTGCCATGGAGACACTCT
Organism: Bacteroidota bacterium; assembly: GCA_046079785.1. Lineage (GTDB taxonomy): Bacteria > Bacteroidota > Bacteroidia > UBA7662 > UBA7662 > SYHX01. The sequence continues at coordinate 1,894 of JBJTSS010000239.1, read as the reverse complement.
TCCTCGGCAACAAAAAGCAACGGGTCTTGCGGCTCTTGCCCAAATATGCGACTTGTTAATCACCGAGGTGTACCCTAGACCCATCAGGGAAACGTGGCCTTGGGTCGAACTATGCAATCGTTCGAATCGGGTCTTGGATGCTTCTAGAGTCTGGATAGCAAGAACAGACCTTGAAGGCCAGGTATTGGACGCCAATCCAGTAGGACAATGGCTCGATGCGTTGGTTCCTAATCAATGTTATATTCTTAGCCGAGGTTCCCAAATGTTGTTGAACGAAGGGCTACAGCCATGCAAGGAATCCGAACCCATGGAGCGTAGCCTACGCTTTGACCTTCCGGCACTCCCAATCACAGGGGGCTTTGTGGAATTGCAAGATCCTTGGGGGCAACGTTTGGACCGCATTGCGTACCACGATTCCAGCTTCCACCCCTTGGCCCCTTATCGGACAGGACTTTCACTCGAACGCCTGCCCAATGCCGCCCCAGAAACCCGCAGTGGCCACCCCTTAACCTCTTGGTGGACAAGCACTCCACAAAACCGAGCTGGGCCGGGCTGCTTTCCCAACCGCGGGCCGTCGACCATAGCACCTTGGACATCATCAAGCCCAAGACGTCGCCATTCCTTGTACCGCCTTCGGGTGTCTGCTAACAACCTTACGCCTTCACTGGACGGTCGAATCCAAATCGGTCTGGATGGACCCTCCACGGCCTTGGTCAATCTGGATATTACGGATTGGACCGGAAAAACCCTTTATACCCTAAGTCAACAAACCCTTGCCGATTCGTTGAGCACCTGGTACTGGGATGGAAGCCAAAACGTGGAGATCCAAAAAGCTCCGTGGCAAGGCTATACCAACGGTCATCGTATCCTGCGTCTTATCTGGCAAGACGCAGAAGGCAAACACGGCTGGGATTTGCTTGAAATTTATGTCCGAAGTCCCTGAATCAAGCGGAATTCATGGATTGAATCGCCTGGCAAAGGGTGGTATAACACGGCTTGTTCAACACATAAAAGACCTGCTTTCCTTCTTTGCGACTTTGTACAATTCTCGCCTGCCTCAACACAGCCAAATGCTGGGAAGCAATGGATTGGCTGATGCGCAGTTTAAAATATATCTGCGTTACGGTTAGCTCTTGGTGTTGGTCCAGCAACTGTACGATTCCGTATCGCAACGGATGGTTCATTGCATGACACAACGTAAAGACTTTCTCGAGATCCAACTCCTTGAGTTGACGTAGCATGGTTGACACCCCCTGATACCTTGTGGTTATGATTTTGAAAAAATTAACCTCCTGATCAGGCAAAAATCAACTAAACAGGCAAGTCTTAGACTAAGGTAGTACCAAAAAAGGGTTTTCGATAATCCACCAACATCGAGGCCGGGGCATGCGCCTCGCCGCGGCTTAAGTAGTTTGCTACCAAGCCATACCAATTGGAGGATACAACGCTAAAATCATATACGAACTCTGCTTGTTTCCAAATGTCTAAATATCCACTTTTTGATAATGTATCATGCCATTTGGGTACACCATCGCCCAAAAAGCAGACCCTTTGATCTTGTATTTTTTTTAAAAAATTTTCGTCAGGCACCCATGATTGCGCCTCTTGGTCAACACGAAGAAGGGGGAAACCCGAGGAATCCTTACCATCCATGGAATAAACTCCGACATAATACTCATCACGGCGTGCATCAATTAAAGGGACATACCATAGTGGTTCGGTCAAAGAATTTGGGGCAAGCGCCTTCAACTCTTGGAAATAGGCGTAGGCCATGCATTCCAAGGTCCCAACCCCCACCAACGGTAAATTGTAGGGCAAGGCCATGCCCTGGGCCAAAGACGCACCAATTCGCAAACCGGTATAGGATCCGGGTCCGCGTTGGCAAGCAATGGCC
>JBJTSS010000238.1:0-6718 GCA_046079785.1 Bacteroidota bacterium | reverse complement strand
GATCATCGAGGATTTGAGGCGTCGTACGGCTTTGCCTGTTCATCGTTACCAAATTGTGAGGGTTGATTTGTTGCGGGATACCGTTCAACTCAAGGTGTATTATTTTGAGTAGGGTGGTGCTTGGTTGGAACCGGCGCTTACGCCTCTTGGGGTGGTGTGTGGTTGGACTCTTGGGGTGCGGGGCTTGGATCGAGGTCCAGGGCCAAAGCGTTGCCGGTATGAACCGTATTCCCGTTACGCCAGCCTTGTGGATGCAAGGGTCGTATAATTGGCGTTTGGCACCGGGGTGGCGGGTCGTTATTGAACCGGAATTGCGTCTAGAAAGGGGTTTGGGTTGGGAGCGGTTTCAATCGGATTTTTGGGGGGATTATCGTTGGAAAAAGAAGGGAAAAGGGCCGGGCTGGGAGGCAGGATTGGCCGGGGGATGGCGTTTGGCCTTGAGAAATAACGGCGGGCAATTCCAGTTGCGTCCGCGTTGGATGATGGATGCCCGCCTTGGTCAGCGATGGGGTTATTGGTCCTTGGATTACCGGCTGCGTTGGCAGCAACAATTCTCGGATTTTGGGGGTTCTGTCCCGGAACGGGGACAATCCTACGGCAGGCACAAGGTTTCCTTGGGATTCAAATTACCGTCTCGTGGTTCTTTGGAATGGTCCGAAGAATTTTGGGTTCCGGTTCCCGGGGAAAAGCCTGGTTTGAAAGCCTGGAACCCTGGCGTTTACGATCATCGTCGATCCACCTTACAGTTTCGCTGGAAAAACGGAAACTCCACGTGGTCGGTGGGCGCTGGCCTGGATCGGGATCGTTTTTATCCGGGGCAATCGGAGCCCTTGGCTATCCTGCGTTTGGGGCATCAGGGCTCGTTTCCGGCCCGCTTTTTAGGGCGCGCAGTAGCGTTGCCGCGGTCATCCCCATGATTTTGAGGTCCAGGCCCAAGGACCAGTTTTGGATGTAAAGTAGATCCAGGCGGACTCGGTTTTTCATGTCTTGCTTGGCTCGGGTCTCACCGCGGTAACCCATGGCCTGGGACAGGCCGGTAATGCCGGGTTTGACCCGGTGCCTTGCCATAAACCTTTCGATAACTTGGGAATAGGACAGGGTATGCGATAACATATGGGGACGGGGTCCAACAACAGACATATCCCCTTTGAGGACATTCCAAAATTGGGGCAATTCATCCAAGGAGGTGTTCCGAAGAAAACGCCCCATGCGGGTGATCCGAGCATCGTCGGCGCGGGCTTGCAGGGTGTCGGCTTGGTCGTTAATCTGCATGCTGCGGAATTTGTAACAACGAAAAGGTCGGTTGTCTTTGCCTGAACGCCATTGGACAAAAAAGACGGGCCCCGCACTATCCAAGCGAATGAGCAGGGCCAGGAGTGGGACCAACCAAGAGAGGACCAAAACGAGGACCGCAAGCGAAAGCGCCAGATCCACCGCCCGCTTAAGGCGCTGGGCGCCTTCGGTTTCTAACGTAAAGGGCCGTAGGCTCCATATGGGCAAATGGCCCAAATAGTCCATTTCTAAGCGCCCCAAGGGCACAACCCGGGTGTCAGGGACCAAATGCAGGTTGACCAAGTGTTCCGAGGCCAATCGGCTTAGGGCTTCAAGCTCGCTGCCTTTGAGCAAGGAGGCGCTGCAGTAAAGATCCGAAATCGTTTCGGACCGTAACACATCCGGAAGAAGCAAAGGCCATTCATCCACACTGCCGAGCCTGGGGAGTTGGGCTGGACGACCTGGGTTCTCCGAGCCAAAGTACCCCAGGATCTGGGGAAAGAGTTGAAGGGTTTTGAGGTTAATACGTTCAAAGTCTTCGGCCAAGCCTGAACCTAGGAGGATGGCTTTGGCTCCTCGGTAGGGATGAAATCCAGTCCAACGCAGGAGGGTTGGAAAAAACCAATGCCAGAGAATTTGAAGATTGGCGGTAACGGCTAACATCAGGGTGATGAGGATACGGGAATAATAGACCTTGATGATTCCGTTAAATGCGTAGGTTGTTACAGCAAATAACACAAAGCAACGAAACCACAGGGAAAGACGCCTAAAGGGGTCTGCAGAGGGTGCGCGCTGGTACAGTCCGGTGAGCAGGGCCGAGGTTGACCATAACAAAAGAAGTATTCCCCAAAAGGCCAAGAAGTCCGGGCTGAACAAGTGTTTCCATTCCTCAAAGCGCAGGTAATACGCGACGGCATACCCCAGCGAAACCAAGGCCAGGTCGGTACGGGCCAGGGGTAGGCTATAGCGTTTGCGGTGCAACAGACTCATGGGGGGATGTTGTGGTTCGGTTTCGAAAGCAAAAATACCCGTTGGCCAACAATCCTACGATGTAAATGCCTTTTTGGCGTTCCAGCATACTTTCGGTCATCATGGAGGCCGCTACCAGCAATACGGCCATCGTACCCAGCCAGTATCGATCCTGCCAATGCCAACGCAGGGGTTCCAAGAACCAAAGCAGCAAGAGGGCCAGCCCCAAGGGACCCATGGTTGCCAAGGTCTGCAGGTATTGGTTGTGGCTGTTGAAGCGGTGATCGAGTCCGGGTTGAAATTGCTTTTGATGGTAGGTTTGAAGAAGTTCTTCTTGAAAATCCCCGGCCCCTGTTCCCAGCAGGGGGGAACGCTGGTAGGTATCCAAGGTATGTTTCCATTTTTGGATCCGAAGGGCCCGCCCCCCCCATCGGTCGCTTTGGTAGTTTCCCTTGGGGTTGACCATTTCGCCGAAGCGGGACTGGTTGACGGAATTGGCTTGGATCAAGAGGAGGGGAAGGAGTACCGCCCCAAGGAAAACCGGTAGATAAATTAGACGCAACCGTCGGTTGCGGTACAAATACAACAGGGAGGCGCCGAGGAGGAGGATGGCGGTGAGCAGGGCCATGCGGGAGGATAGCTGGGTCACAAAGACCAGGGAACCGCCCAAAAAGAGGGCGTGGAAAAGCCTGTTTTGGGTCGTATCGGCGGAACCAACGCGATCCTGCACATAGGCCAGCATGCCCAGAAGTACCCAAACCGAAAGATAAATGGGATGCAAACCGCTGAAGCGGGCCAGGTTTTCGTAAACCATATCGCCAAACCAAAAGGCCGGGGATGTGCTGCGCACGATGACATCCATAACACAGAGTATCGCTATGGATGCGCTGCTGATCCAAGTCCAACGCAGCAGGGCTTGCCGTAGGTTTTGGACCAGGGGAGTAGCCCAAGCAAAAACCAGGGGCCAGGTCAAGAGGGGGAGTTTGCTTTGGACCTCAATCCAGCCTTCGTTGGAATTTCTTGACCATAACAACGAAAGCATGATCCACAAAAAGAAGAGGATTTGGATGGCGGCAGGTCGGCTGAGGGCTTGCCAGGGTTTGGTGCGAAGGGTGTTTGGGGCCTTCCATCCCAGAATGCCCAGAACCAGGACTTGCAGGAGTACCTGAAGGAGTGGGGGCATAAAAACGCCCAGAACCAGGAGGGCCGCCAACCGGCTTGGGAGGGTCTTCAAAGTCGGGTAACTTGTTGAAGGAGTTGGAGATAGCCGCCCAAAACGAGCTGGGGGTTGTAGGCTTCGACAATGGCTTGGCGGTGCTTGATGGACCACGCAGTGGGCCAGGGGATGCCTTCGGCCAGGTGGCGGCCCAAGGCAGAGGGTTCTTCGAAATACACGGCTTCTTCCCCGAGGACCGATCGGTTAAATTCGTTGTTATGAGCGATGATTCGACATCCGGAGGCCATCGCTTCGAGCAGGGAGGGGTTGGTGCCGCCAACGCTATGCCCGTGAAAGTAGAGGCGGGAACCTTGGCGCAGGATTTCCAGGGTGTCTTGTTCGTACAGGCCACCGAGCCAGCGAAAGCGGGGTCCATCGGGGTAAAGGGCCAGCAGGCGGCGGGCATAGGCGTTGGCAGGTCGGCCGACGAGGACCAGGGGCGGCAGGGAGGGCTGTAGGCCGGCCGCGGTGGCGTGGGCTTCGAGCAGGGTGTGGATGTGGTTGTCGGGCTCCATGCGGGCAATCAACAGGTCATAGCCACCGCGCACCAACCCCATAGCCTCCAAACGTGGGTTCAGGATTTCATCCGGCAGCGAATCCACCGGAACGGCGGCGTAAGGAATAAAGGTCGAAGCCAACCCGTAGGTCTTTTGGAGGTATTGGGCTATGCCTTGGGAGTCCGCGACCAAAACCCGGCTAAGGCGAGCCGCCCGGGCTTCGGACCAACGCAAAAAGCGCCGGACCATGCCCCCGTATTTGCTGCGCTTCCATTCCAAACCGTCCATATTGGTCACCACCGGTACACCGGAAGGGTGCAGGGGGTACCAAAGGGCCGAACTGGTATAGCCCAGTTGAAGGATCACATCGTAGGGTTCCCGCCGGGCATGCCAAATCCCGAGCAAATCGTAAACAAACTGTCCTGCGGTACCCCAGGCATCTTCAGGATCGTAACACCGCACCAAACGAACCCCTTGGTATTCGGATTCTTGGTATGGATGCAGCGAGGAATTGTAAACCGTGACACGATGCCCGTTCTGGACCAGGTAAACGGCCAACTGTTGGGCAAATTGCTCAAAACCCCCGTACCGATTGGGTATGCCCCTGGACCCCAGGATAGCAACGTGCATCATGCCCAAAAATAGGCCCCTATCCGTTGACTTGGTCGCTTTGTTGTAGGTTTGCGCCGTGGGACTGGTCGTTCGCCAAAGTTTTAAATCAACCCTGGTTACCTATGTTGGGGTGGCCTTGGGGGCCTTGAACCTGCTTTATTTTTTTCCGCGCTACCTCAATCCTGAACTGATAGGCCTGAGGGAATTGCTCCTGGGCGTTGCTTTGAGTTTGTCTATTTTTACCCAACTGGGTCTGCAAAGTGCCATGTCCCGGTTTTTTCCGTATTTCCAGGATGATCAAAGGCAGCATAACGGCTTTTTACTTTTTTCGTTGGGGGTAGGCGCGGTGGGTTTTTTGCTTTTTGGGGGTCTGTTTTGGGCCCTCAAGGAGGCCTGGCAAAGTCTTTTTGCGGCCAATTCTCCGGATGCGAATCGCTATTGGTGGATGATACTCCCGTTGACGGCCCTTATCATGCTGCAGAATATACTGGAAATCTGGGCCAGACTGCATTTGCGCATTGTGGTCAATGCCTTACTCCGGGAAATTCTCCTTCGGCTTGGATTAACGGTCTTGACCTTGGCCTACGGCCACGGCTATTTGGGATGGGACGCCTTTTTGGGGGGGATCTGCGGCACCTACTTTCTCTTGGTACTTATGCTGGCGGTGTATCTCCAACGACTGGGCGTTTTGTACCTGGACCCCTCCTTGGTCCGGGTGCGCAGAGGGCTACGACCCCTGATGTTTCGTTATTCCATTTGGATGATTGTGGGGGGAGCGGGTGTTGTTATTGCAGAACGAATTGACGGTTTGATGCTTGCATGGTTAACCGGTTTGGCAGCAACGGGGATTTATTCGCTCTCGTTTTTTGTGGGCACCATTATCGAAATGCCGAGACGATCGGTTTCTCAAATTGCAGGAACCCTTATCAGCCATGCCTGGAAAGCCAAAGACTTTGCAACCTTGGCCCAACTTCACCGTCAAGCCGCCTTGAATCAAATGCTTATTGGGGGCCTGCTTTTGGTCTTGGTCTGGACCCAGATCGATGCCCTCTTTGCTTTGATACCCAACGGGGCAACCTACAAAGCAGGTAAATGGGTGGTGTTATGGATTGGATTGGCGCGGTGGTTTGATATGTCCAACGGGCTCAACACCGAGATCATTTTGAATTCGCCTTATTACCGATTTAACCTGGCCTCCATTCTTTTTTTGGGCCTGATTTCCTTCACAGCCAATTACTTCATGATTCCCGCCTTGGGTCTTACCGGGGCCGCCGCCGGCAGCACCTTGTCCATTCTCCTCTTTAATGGCCTCAAAGGCGGGTTTCTTTGGTTCAAATTGCGCATACAGCCTTTTGGAAAATCCACAGGGCAGGCCTTGCTTCTTCTGTTGGGTATGTACGGTTTGGGCCTGCTGACCCAAACGCTGTTCCCTTCGAATTACGCTTCGGTTCTGGAAATTTTGTGGACGGTGTTATGGCAATCCACCTTGACGATCGTGGTCTTTGTAGGCATCCTTTACCGGACCCGCTTATCCCCGGAGATCCATCAAGGCCTGGAACAGGCTTGGGGCCAAATCAAGCGCCTACAGGGGAAGAACAAGGCGTTTTGAGCTCAGGGAAGGAGTTGGGCAGCGTGGTTTTTGGTATCCACTTTGGCAATCACTTCTTCGATTACGCCATCCTTTCCAATAACAAAAGTTACCCGGTCGGTCCCCATGTAGGTTCTGCCGTACATGCTTTTTTGGACCCAGGTACCAAAGGCTTCGTGCACGGTTCGATCTTGGTCGCTTAACAAGTCAAAGGGTAATTGGTATTTGGCAATAAATTTTTGGTGCGATGCGGGGGAATCGCTGCTAATTCCCAAAATTTGATAACCTGCTTGGAGCAATCCTTTGTAATGATCCCTTAGGCTACAAGCCTCTGCCGTGCAGCCTGGCGTATCGTCCTTGGGGTAAAAATAGAGGACCAAACGTTGACCTTGAAATTCATTCAGCGTGCGGGTATGACCATTTTGGTCGGGGGCAGAAAAGGCGGGGGCTTTTTGGCCAACTTGGGGTCTGGGCATCGATACGGGGTTTGACGGGAAGAAAATGTAGAAGATTTAAACGAGGTAGAAGACCTAAAAGATTAGGAGCTTAGGAGAGCGAGGCTCA
>JBJTSS010000237.1:0-5519 GCA_046079785.1 Bacteroidota bacterium | reverse complement strand
ACCCTGACGGCTGCCGCCAGCAAATTGCTCATGATGTTATCGTGGGATAGCATGACCCCTTTGGGGAAACCGGTGGTTCCCGAGGTATAGATAATGGTGGCGGTGTCTTGCTTTTGGATGGCAGCGCGACGTTGGGCCAAGTCGTGGGCCAAGTCAGGTCGGGCAGCGGCTTGAATTTCGGACCAGTGACGGGCACCATCCACCGTATTGAACGTGAAAACTCCGGCTATTTGAGGGAATTCTCGTGCAATGGGTGCAATCCGTTGGTACAAAGCTGCATCCGAAACCAATACCCATTTGACCTCGGCATGCTCCAAAATGTAGCGGTAATCCTGATCGGTAATGGTTGGGTACAGAGGAACATGGACCCCACCCACTTGAAGCATTCCCAAATCCATGAAATTCCATTCGGGACGGTTGTTGGAAACCGTGGCAATGCGATCGCCGGGCTGCAGACCCATGGCCAACAACCCCAAGGCCACCCGGTTGATTTCATCCAACGAACGCTGGGTGGAATAAGGGACCCAAACCCCATCCTCTTTGGCGGCAAAGGCATAGTCCAAAGGATGGCGTCTTTGCTGATACTCCAGCAACTCAAAGAGCAATCGAGGTTCTTGATGCATATGGTCCTACGGTTGGGTGACCAGGAATTTGGTGTACAGGGTCGGCTGACCCTTGCGTTGAATTTGTAGGTAATAGAGACCTGAGGGGACCTCCTCAAGACCCAAGCGAGCCGCGTTGGGGTCCGACCACTGAACGTTGATTGGCTGAACACGACCGGCAGCATCCAATACTTGCAGGTTAGGAACCGAGTTGCTAACCCAGCCACCGGAGGAGGCGGGCAGACGAATATCGGTGAAGGACTGGGCGGGGTTAGGATAAACTTGAATGGAGTTCTCCTCGCCGCGGTTTAGGGTTTCTTGGACCGAGGTATGGATGGAATACCCCAAACGTAGTTTGAAACCCTTGTGCACCTGCTTGGTAATTCCGTTTTGGACAAAGCCCGTTAGGTACAAATGAGGCCGCCGCCAACGTGAACCCAGGCGGGTTTTGAATGAAAAGGAGGTGGGTACCGCACCGCTTCCAACGTTGATGCCGTTGGTATCGGGAAGGACCCTGCGGGTAACCATCGGAAAAAGGCGTTCCCCGTTGTTGCCCGGCAAGCCACCTCCAGGTTGGCCTGGGGGTGGGTAATAAATGGAGTCTTCCACCAAAACCATCATCAATCGGTTGTTGGAATCCGGGGTGCTCAGGGAATAAACGGTGCCTGAAACCTGAAGACTGTCCAAACCTGGCCCCAACAAGGAGGTTTCCATATCGTAAATCCAGTTGGCGGGTGTCACGTTGTACCAGGTTTCCAGGGTGCTTTGGCTCAAGGATGGGCTCAAGGTGAATCGCCCCAATTTGAGGGCAGGAACCCCCGTGATTCCGTAATAATTAACCCGAGCGGTAGGGTCTGAGGGGTTGGCCAAATACATGGAATCCAAACCGGGCCAGGCGACATGGTGCCTAACGGCAACGGCACGCCCGGGATTGTTACGCATCAAGCTTTGAAATCCAGGATTTTGCTGAGCACATGGTGCACAGGATGCATTGGTGAAATGCTCCAGAACCAGGACGTTACTTTCAAAATTAGGCGTTGTACCCTGGGCGTGACCCTGCAGGGGAGACCAAGCCGCGAGGCCAGCCAAACAAAGGGCAGACCATGAACGGCGTAGAGATTTCCTTTGATTTTGGTTCATAATTTAGGTTTTATCGGTCTTTGATTAGGGATTTTTATTGACAACCCCATAAGGTGCGGGATTAACACGAAGATAACGAATGGTTGCTTGTAAAAAAACAAAGCCCCTCGAAAGGGGCTTTGTCAACAAATAAGAATGAGAATTAGTGACGAACCAAGACCTTGCGCGTTCCTAGGATTTGACCTTGGGCACCCTGGAGGTGAACCAAATACAAACCTTCTTGCCATTCGCCGGTTGGGATGCGTAGGGTTCCCTCGGCGCTGGCCAAATTTGCTTGGTAAACTTTTTGGCCTAGGGCATTCTGAACCAAAATTTCGCCGTTGGCACGCTCAGAGCGAATGGTCAATTGGTCGTTGCTAGGATTCGGATACACCGAGAAGGAGGGAGCACCTGCACCCAAATCGGCTACCGAAGTCGTGTTGAGGCTATTGCCCAATTTGATTTTGACGCCTTTGTTGGCTTCTTTGGTTCCGTTGGCTTGGACAAAGGCCAAGAGGTAGAGGTTATCCCGAACGAAGGTGGTCGAAAGTGGATAGCTGGCGTTAATCGTGGTGTTTTGGGAACCATTGCCACAATTGATCCCGCTGGATGTTGGCAGGATTTTGCGCAAGACAGAAGGGAATTCCCGCTCGCCGTTGCTGCCCGGGGCAGTGGCGTAATTGATGGGGTCTTCGACCAAGAAGAGCCAAAGTTTATTGTCGGTATTGGGCTGGGTGCTTTTGCCACGCACACTACCGGTGACGACCAGGGTGCTGCCGTTGATGGTGGTGTTGATGTTGTAGTACCAATTGCTGGGGAGATTCAAAATGTTGTCGTCCAAATTTCCTTGATTGATATTGGCGGGATTGGAAGATAACATGTTTCCTAAACGAACCGCTGGAACGCCAGTGATACCGTAATAGTTAACTCGAGAGGTTGGATCCCCGGTATTAAAGGAGTACATCGGGTCGGTACCGGGCCAGGACGTGTGGTGTTTAACCGAGGTCACTTCGCTGTTATTGGCCAAGAGAAGAGCCTGAAATAGGGGATTGTAGGTTGCACATGGCCCGCAGGATGCATTGGTGAAATGCTCGTAAATCACCATATTGGACTGAACGGGAGGGGCAGGGTCCACCACGCTGAGGGTGGCGGTTAGGGTATCGGAACCTACCGCGGTGCCATTAACGCCGGACATCCACATTTCGATGCTGTACGAACCAGCGCTGGTGGGGCTAAATGTGGATGAAAAGGTAAAGGCATCGGTGGCAAAGGAAGCGACCGAACCCGAATAGGGTTGGCTGGTGGTTGGGCCACCGTTGATCCGGTAATTCAGGTTACCGCTGGCGACGGCATTGAGGCCCAGGTTACGGAAAGACCCTGCGATGGTGACCGATCCATTGGTAAAAGCCAACGAGGGAACACTGTGTGCAACCATACGAACCTCTTCGAAAGCAGGCACCTTAATTCGAATATTATCCACCAGCATGGCTACCATATCGTTGGAAATATTGCGGAAGGCAAAACGTATCGTTGTACCTGCATAAGATGCCAAAGAGAAACCTCGGGTGGTAAGGGTAAGATTTTCTCCGGTGGTGGAGAAAAGAGGGGCCGAGGTCAAAAAAGACGAACGAGCGGTGTCCCCGTTGCTCAAGCGGAGTTCGTAGGCTTCGGGGTAAGAGGCGTTACCCAAACTCTGGGCATCGTAAATTAAGTAATAATTGCCCGTAGCCGGCACGCTAATGGACGGAGAAATCATCCAACGGTCCACGACTCCAACCGGATTGGTCCAAGAAACACTTACCGCAGAGCGCATCAGGTTATTGAAGACGCCAGGGAAGGTCCACGCGTTGGTGCTGTTCCCGGTAAGGGTAGAGACATTGCTAGCCCCGGGACGCCCATCCATGTTTCGGAGTACCCAATTGGCGGGAACCGAGGTCGTGCTGGACACCGAATTAAAATCTTCGCTAAACAAGGTCTGAGCCCCCGCACCGAGGGTGCTTAACAAAAAGAGCGTAAAGAAAAATCGTATGGTTTTTAGCATGGTTTTGAATTTGGATACAATACTAAACCCAAAGCAAGCATTTAAGGCCTGTAGGGGAATAAAACCGCCTACCAATCGTCAAAAAGGGGGGTTAGCTAGTTGTCGCTGACATTTTGTCTTGTTTTACCATTAATTTTGTCGCTCTTTTGATGAACATTTCCAATTCCTCTCCCAAAGCCCTATGAGCGGTTCCTATTCCGGTGTCCTCAAGGCCAGTCAAGGGCCATCCGATAAGCATCTTTATTTGGAAAGCTACGGCTGTCAAATGAATTTTTCGGACAGTGAAATTGTGGCCTCCGTCATGGCTGAGATAGGTTATGGGGTTACGGATGAGCTCGAAAAGGCCGATGTGGTGATGATCAACACTTGCTCCATCCGCGAAAACGCCGAGCAAAAGGTCCGTGCTCGTTTGCAGCATTTTCGTTCCATGAAACGTCAAAAACCATCCCTGGTCATTGGCGTGCTAGGCTGTATGGCTGAGCGACTCAAGTCCAAATTGCTGGATCAGGAGCAGTTGGTGGATTTAGTGGTGGGCCCCGATGCTTACAAAGATTTGCCCGGACTTTTGGAACAGGTCCAAGGAGGTCAACAAGCGGTTAATGTCTTGTTATCCCGGGAAGAAACCTACGCCGATATTGCCCCCGTTCGTTTGGGTACCAACGGAGTTTCGGCTTTTGTGACCATCATGAGGGGCTGCGATAATATGTGTTCCTTTTGTGTGGTTCCCTTCACCAGGGGCCGCGAGCGCAGTCGGGATCCCCAGAGCATCGTGGCCGAATGCACCGAATTATGGCAAAATGGTTATCGGGAGGTGACCCTTCTGGGTCAAAACGTGGATTCTTATCGTTGGATAACGCCGGATCATGCCATGTCCAGTCCGGATTTGCCCAAGACCGAGGTTCGTTTTGCCGATTTACTTGGTCAGGTCGCTGCAATTGCTCCCGATTTGCGGGTACGTTTTTCGACATCGCACCCCAAAGACATCACCGACGAGGTGTTGCATACCATGGCGGCCTACCCCAACCTATGCAAGAACATCCACCTTCCGGTTCAATCGGGTAATTCGGCTGTTTTGTCCCGGATGAACCGAACCTACGATCGTGCATGGTACCTGGAGCGGGTAGAAGCGATTCGACGAATACTCCCTGATTGCGCCATAACAACGGACGTGATTAGTGGATTTTGCGGGGAAACCGAGGCTGAACACCAAGACACCTTGTCTTTGATGGAGGCCGTTCGCTTTGATTCGGCCTATATGTTCGCCTATTCCGAGAGACCGGGTACTCTTGCAGCACGTAAATACCCGGATGACGTACCCGATGAGACCAAGAAGCGCCGCTTGGCCGAAATTATGACCCTCCAAGACCTTCATTCGATCGAAAGGAACCGGGATGAAGAGGGTCAGGTCCAAGAGATTTTGGTAGAGGGCTATTCCAAAAAATCCAAGGATGATTTTTGCGGACGAAATTCCCGCAACAAAATGGTAGTATTTGGGGCGGTAGAAGGGGTAGAATTTGGACAAACGGTGCATGTACGCATTCTTCGGTCCAACAAAGCCACTTTAATGGGTGAATGCCTAGTGGCCAAGGAGGTTGTGTTATGAGTCCCAACACCGAGGCCGCCCAGCAGCGATATCAACGCGAGAAGGAATACCATGACAAGGCATTTGCGGAAGATATACGGCGTTCGGTCGATAAATACTACGAAACCATCCAAAGCAGTCGTTCCGCTCATCGCCAAGCCATGGCGCCTTTGGT
>JBJTSS010000236.1:0-9580 GCA_046079785.1 Bacteroidota bacterium | reverse complement strand
CAATGGCTCTCGGGCTTCCCCCTGATTTTTATCAAAGCCTTCAGGAGTCTTGGGGCCCGGATGACTACGAGCGTCTTGCCGCGGAAGGTCACTCCTCCGTTTGGCAAAAGGAGTGGGAAGGGTCCCAGCCCGAACAGGCCTTGGTTCCTTGTTTTGAAAAAGCTTTGGTTAGAGCCTATTCACTAGGTAGGGCCCACAACAACCCCGTATTTAGCGAAGTCCTGAATCGACCAGGGGGCTGGTCCGTAGGTTCATGGTTTGACTTTGGCACGGGTCAGCCGTTGGATTGGAACCGTTGGTTGTTGGAAGCGGTTTCCGGTGGGGTGGATAGCGTAGGCTTCCAAGGCGCCTGCCCCGACCTTTCTGATTTTCTAGCGGCCTCGGTCGGAATCGAATGGAATTTTTTGCAGGTTGATATTAGGGATTGGGAATATTCCAAAGCCTTGTCTTTGTTACAACAATGGGCAAAGTATCACCAACGTTCCACCTCCGAATGGAAGGTTCAGGGGCGTTTATGGGGTAGCCGTTCTTTGCTGCAAGCCACCAACGAAACTGCGTTCATAGAACAATTGCACCAGGCCCTGGCAATCGCCGTTGGTCATCATTCGGATTGGACTATGGCCAGTCCTGTTTTGTTACAAAGTTCGGATTTTGAGGATTTTGACTTGGCACCAACCACCGTCATGGCCATCCTATTGGCCTTGGCCGAGACATGGCTTCTTGCGGCACAGGCCATCGAAGGGGGGGGCAAAATACCATTGGCCTTGGAATGGAGTCCTGGGACCTTGCTAATGGAGGAAACCGCCTTGCAACGGGTGGCATCCCAGGCCCTACGGTCTTTGGGTCAGGGAACGACGCCTTACCGATGTTTGTCCTCGTACCGGAACAACGCCAAGCATCTACCGGTGGCCACCGATGATGCGGATCGTCTTCTTCAAATGACCACCACGACGTTATCGGCCGTTTTGGGTGGCGCCGAAACCGTTTACTTACCCGACCTGCTAGGGGAATTGCAAGGAGCGAGTCCCGAAGATTTACGCCGTCTTCCCCGCAATGTACAATTGTTGTTACGGGATGAGGGTCATATCGCTATGGGTTTGACCTTGGCGCACGGTTCGGGGACCGTCCAAGACTTGGAACAGGCAGCCATGTCCGAAGTTCAGGCAGTTCTGGAGCAAATAAACAACCACGGAGGGGTATGGTCTTGGTGGCAAAACCGGATCAAGTCCCCTGGTTCGAACATGGCGACAGGCCCCATGGCATCGCCTGCCTATGCGCCCTCCGCCTTCACCACCTTCGCGTTGGATTCGATCCCATCGGCTTTACCGGCCGCATGGGAGGCCGGTGTCCCACCTTTTTTGAGGGGGCCTTACGCGACCATGTATTTGCAACGCCCTTGGACGATTCGTCAATACGCGGGTTTCAGTACGGCGACCGAGTCCAATGCCTTCTACAAACGAAACCTTGCTGCTGGCCAAAAAGGTCTGTCGGTCGCCTTTGATTTACCAACCCACCGAGGTTACGATTCGGATCACCCCAGGGCCATGGCCGATGTTGGTAAGGCAGGGGTGGCCATTGATTCGGTGGAAGACATGAAAATACTTTTCCGGGATTTGCCGCTGGATCAATTGTCGGTCAGCATGACCATGAACGGGGCCGTTCTACCTGTCCTGGCCTTTTTTGTGGTTGCTGCCGAGGAGAATGGCGTGCCTCCCCATCGACTTAGCGGAACCATTCAAAACGATATCCTCAAGGAGTTCATGGTCCGCAACACCTACATCTACCCTCCGGGCCCATCCATGCAGATTATCGCCGAAATCTTTGGGTATTGTTCACGGGCGATGCCGCGTTTTAATTCCATCAGTATTTCGGGGTATCACATGCACGAGGCCGGTGCACCAGCGGCCTTGGAGTTGGCCTATACCCTCGCGGATGGTATGGAGTATCTGAGGGCGGGCTCCCGTGCCGGTTTGCGTTTAGATGACTTTGCGCCCAGGCTCTCGTTTTTTTGGGCGACCGGCATGGATTTGGTAACCGAAATAGCCAAATTGCGCGCTGGGAGATTACTCTGGTCGCGCATAACCCGCGCGATGGGGGTGGTGACGCCCAAAGGCATGGCCCTGCGGACCCATTGCCAAACCTCGGGTTGGAGTTTGACGCAGCAAGACCCCTACAACAACATCGCGCGGACTTGCCTCGAAGCCTTGGCTGCCTTATGGGGCGGTACCCAAAGTCTTCATACCAACGCCTTGGATGAGGCTTTGGCATTGCCTACCGATTATTCTGCGAGGATCGCCCGTAATACCCAAATTTACCTTCAGCGTGATTGTGGTTTATGTTCTTGGGTTGATCCTTGGGGGGGATCTTCGTTGTTAGAACAACGGACACAATCGTTGGTGCGTGAGGCCTTGGGGCTAATTCAAGAAATAGAAGAAGCTGGAGGAATGGCCAAGGCTTTGGAATCTTCCTTGCCCAAACGTCGCATCGAAGAAGCCGCTGCACGCAAACAAGCCCGTATCGATACGGGCCAGGATCCCATCATCGGGGTCAATGCCTATACGCCCTTGGTGTCTTCCCCTTCACCGGAAATCCCCCTGCTCAAGGTTCATCACCAACAGGTTCTTCAAACCCAATTGGACTCCCTCCAAAAACTCAAAGCGACCCGCAACGAGGCGCTTGTTGCCAAGGCCCTCCTTGACCTCCAAGTGATAGCCATCCGCATGGCCAATGTGGAACGTACCCCTCCTTTGGGGGATGAAAACAGAACGGGGTTCGGTTTAATGGAGGCCGCGGTGGAAGCGGCCCGGCACCGCGCCACCTTGGGGGAAATTTCATCCGCTTTGGAGGATATTTTTGGGAGGTATACCGCTCAGCCTTTTAGCATTCAAGGGGTGTACGCCCAGCAAATGGTCCAAGATCCTACGTTTGAAGAAGCTCGTCGTGCGGTTCAAGCTTTTGAAGAGGAGCACGGTCGGCGCCCACGCCTCCTGGTGGCCAAATTGGGGCAAGATGGCCATGATCGCGGGGCCAAAATCATTGCGACCGGCTTTGCCGATCTGGGTTTTGACGTGGACCTCGGTCCGCTTTTTCAAACGCCGGCCGAATGTGCCCGTCAGGCTATGGAGAACGATGTGCATTGGGTTGGGGTTTCTTCGTTGGCTGCTGGACACCTTAGCTTGATTCCTGAACTAATCCAAGAGCTTCAAACGGCAGGTGCTACCGATGTTCGGGTTATTCTGGGCGGGGTCGTGCCCCCCCAAGACCACGAAGAACTTTACAACGCCGGGGTACAAGCCATTTTTGGGCCGGGCACCCGGTTGTCCCAGGCTGCACTCCAATTGTTGGGACTAGCCAGCAGCGACGGGTCCCTAAACCATGGTTAGAGAACACGAGGTGCTGTCCTTGTTGGACGAATTGCGGCAAGGTCGTCGAAGAGCCTTGGCCCGGGCCATAACGTGGGTTGAGAGTCGCAAGCCATCGGATCGGGAGATTGCCGATTTCATGATGGATTTGGTGGACCAAGAATTGGTGAACCGGGATCGTACCGAGGCCAAGGATTGGACGATGGCCATCACCGGCCCACCGGGTGCAGGCAAAAGCACCTTCATTGACCTTTTGGGCTGTCAGGCCCTCGACCAAGGACATCGTGTCGCTGTCTTGGCGGTGGATCCGTCTTCGGCCAAAAGCGGGGGGAGTATTCTTGGTGACAAAACAAGGATGCAAAATCTCGCCGGTCGTGAGGAGGCATTTGTTCGGCCATCGCCCGCCGGATCGATGTTGGGTGGTACAGCAAGGGCAACCCAAGAGGCCGTGGACTTGTGCCGGTATGCGGGGTTTGACTGGGTTTTGGTGGAAACGGTAGGCGTAGGCCAAAACGAAACCGAAGTTTCCAACTTGGTGGATTGGACCCTTTTGCTTTTGTTGGGACGTTCGGGGGATGAATTGCAATGCATCAAACGAGGAATCGTCGAAGCCGCCGACCTTGTTTTGATTAACAAAGCCGATGGTGATGGGCGGGACTCGGCTGCCGAAACCTGCTCCTTTTACCGTTCAGCGTTGTCGTTGTTTCCACCTCACAGCCTGGCGGGATGGACGGTTCCCTGCCAAACGGTTAGCGCCTTGGAAGGCCTGGGAATGGAGGATTTTTGGTCCTGTCTTCGTGGCCTCAAGCAACATCCAGGTTTGCAATCCTGGTTACATCAAAAGCGTTCAGAACAAAGATTACACCAATACCGACGCAAACTCAACCAAGCCTTATGGACCGCCATGGGGGACCGTCGTGGAAACCAAGGGGGCCACGAAATCGAGGAAGGGGTACGTCAAGGCTTGTACAGCCCTACTTCTGGGGTTCGCCAAACGCTGCGGCTCTTGGGTTTGGAATCCTAAGAGGATAGAAACACGAAGGCCCTTTTGCGATGACGTTGTTGCTTAGGCCAAAACGGGGCGTGCTTGAACCAAACCTTCCAAAAGCGCTAAGCCATCATCCAAACCCAAAAGGGGATTGCAGGCCCGCTCGGGGTGGGGCATCAGTCCCATGACGCGTCCATTGGGACT
Organism: Bacteroidota bacterium; assembly: GCA_046079785.1. Classification (GTDB taxonomy): domain Bacteria; phylum Bacteroidota; class Bacteroidia; order UBA7662; family UBA7662; genus SYHX01. Next base: position 5,026 of record JBJTSS010000236.1, on the reverse strand, counting down.
GCATATGCCAGCAATATCGTCCATGGAACCGTTTGGATTGGCCAGGGCATGGCGTTGACCCGCTTGGTCCACGTACCGGAACAGGATTTGGTCCCCGTCTTGAAGGGCCTTGAGGCCGTCGTCATCGGTGTAATAACGCCCCTCGCCATGGGCAATGGGGATGCGGTAGCTGGATTGAGGGTCCAAGTGGCGACTAAGGTTGGCCTTGCGGCTTACCGGCTGCAAATAAACATCGTTGGAAACAAAAAGCTGGGATGTGTTACGAAGCAGCGCGCCTGGAAGCAAACCGGCCTCGGTGAGGACCTGAAACCCATTGCAAATCCCCAAGACATAGCCCCCTTGTTGGGCAAAACGGCGTACCGAATCCATAATCCCAGCAAAGCGGGCAATTGCCCCTGAGCGGAGGTAGTCGCCGTAACTAAAACCACCCGGCAAAACCACCAAGTCACTGCCTTGTAAATCCGTGTCCTTGTGCCAAAGCAATTTGGCCTCCACGCCGCTTAGGCCTGCAAAGGCTTGCAGGGTATCGGCATCGCAATTGGATCCCGGAAAAACAACGATACCAACGTTCATAAGGTTCATTTAGTAGGTCAAAATTAGGGCTTTTAGGCAAGAACACGTTGGTAAATTAACAAAACCAACCAAACCAAAAACAAAAGATCGTTTATCCAAGGGGCATCGTTGAATTGCAGGAATGAACCACCCCACAGGGCCCAAAGCGGCGCTGAAATGGCGACCAAAACCCAAGGATCACCCGCTCGAAGCCAACCCGCAGTCCCCAGAACAATCATCACGAACAAACCCTGCGCCAGCACGGTTCTCAAAAACGGATGGTATTCAGCGGGTTGCAACCAACGAAAAACCATACCGGCCCCCGCTAATCCCAGCAAGAACATCCAATCCCATGGCAAAACTTCGGTATAACCTTGAGGCAGCAACCAGGTCAGGTTGTTCAGCGAGTCGCCTTGGGGTTCCATCCATGGGCGGCCCAAAAGCAACGAGCCTGCCCAACGACCATACCAAGGCAATCCAACCCCCAACAACAAAACCACGCTGCGCCTCAAAGTCTTTTGGTGCCAAACCGCAAGGGCCACGATTCCAAAAACGGTCAAAGCCAAAAGCGATTGTTCAAAAAGGCTGCCCAATCCGGCAGCCAATCCAGCGGCAAAGAGGGAAACGACGTTTTCTTGATTTTGAAAATGCAACCAAGCCAAGGTAAACAAAGCCAGCCCCAAAGATGCCATGGCCATGGTCCATGACCAGCGCAGGGCATCGGTTGAACCCATGGCCAACATCCAAAACAGAAAGGTCAAAGGTTGCCCTTCTCCGCCCTTGAGGCGGTTTTGCAAGAACTGATCGGAAAGGGCCACCACCGTGGTGAGGGCTACCCCTAAGAACAGCAACGACCATGACCCTGCTTCGAAGAAAGCAGCGGGCGTTTTGCTCCACAATGTAGGCCCCAACCAGGTGCTGAGCCCCAAGAGTAGGACGAACAACGGGGCCGCCAAAAGGTAATTCCATGGGGCAAAAGACCTCGAAAACCAAAGTGAAATCATCGTGTTGGCTGATGGAGGTAGAGCAAGCCTTCCCGTCCCCCACGGCGCGAAGGGAAGAGGGAGGTGTTGGGATCGGAACTGAGGGGCAACCGCCAAGAAATAAACAAATCGTCCAAACGTCCCTCCAGGTCACCGTTGTAGACGGCTCCATCCGCCTGAATCTTGTAGGCAAACGGGCGAACCCGGTTGTTCAAGGATTGGTATCCCGTAAGCCAAACCGAAGGCCCCAAGACCAAACTTTGGCTTTCCAGTTGTTCGCCAGGTTCTTGCATGGTCAAATTCATCGGGATAATTTGTTTCCAACCCAGAATGCCATCAGGTGTGTATCGGGCCAGCACCCATTCTTCGGCGTGATGCCGAACAATTTCTCGGTAGATGGGCATCCCCTGGCTGTATTGAACCAAGGTTTCGGAGCTCCGAAATCGGCGTCGCCAAGCCAAGGTGGCGCTACGATCGCGGTGAGATTGCAGGTGCAATTCCGGAAGATGCCTCACGTTGGATGCTTTGGCGACCGAGGTTAACTGCTCGCATTGACGAATAAAATCCGAACCCAACGAAGTCACACGAACATCGAGGGGATAAGGTTCTTGGCCAAAAAACCGAAAACCGTAACAAAGGGTAGCTACTGGGGTTCGGTTGGCCGAACCCGTTGCAAAACCATAGACCAAGACGGAGTCGCTGTCTTCGTTATGGGCCAATTCTAGAATTTGTTGGGTTACGGTTGGAGCCTTGAGTTCAAAGGCATGAACCTGGTGATGTTGCCAATCCACCAATACCAAACCCTGCTGAGCGGGTTTGCGATCCCTGGCCTGGTCTTTGAAATCAAAGAGCAAACCCAATCGACGTGGCCCTACTCGACGAACGTCATAGCACTCCTCCCAAAAAAGATCACGAAAAGGATTATCTCCAAAACCCCGAACGCTGCGGATAAGGGTATCGACCACCTCAAAACTGGAATTCAAAACCGTTGCGCGGAGGTCCAGCGATTGAGCCCGCATGGTGGTATGCAAAATCACCAGTTCCGAAGAAAGGGGGTCGCTGATGACTTGGTAACGGATAGGCTCTCGGTTCCCCAGGTTTTGGACTTCGGTCAACAAAACCGGTTGGCCCAAGGAGCTGCTATCCGCAGGTAGCGTAGCGGCAAAGAAACCATGCTCGCCACGTTCGGCATTGTATAGATCAAATAGAAGCATCGCCTGGCCTTTGCTCTCCACCACTTTGAGGTAGTCATGGCTGCCCAGGTATTCGGGCAAAAGGATGCGCTTCTTGAATTGGTTGCGTTGATCCCGGCATTCCAATTGATGCTGACCTTTTTGGCGAAGGTAAAACCACAGACCAGACCGCGTTTGGCCTGCAATTCTCCAATCTTCCGCGTTCCTGAATTCTTTGGGAAGTCCTTGCCAGCCCAAGCGAATTCCGGGGTGGTCCCCAGCAGCCAGGCCCCCCATTGCCAATATCAAAATCAAGGCTGTCCTTAATCCCCAAGCGTCGGTTGGGAAGGAACGAGGTATCTTTGGGTTAGCCATGGCCTGCTCCAAAGTTAACCTTAGTCAACGAAATTCCGGGGAACCGGGACTTTGGGTTCTTTTGGATCCGGATCGGTTTCGCCCCCAAGATTGGCAACCACTTTTGGCTGAAATGGATAGGGGGCCGGTGCAGGGTTTCTTGGTGGGTGGGAGCCTCCAAACCACAACAGCCTTTTCATCAACCTTGGATTGGTTGGCAACGCACGTTGAATTGCCGGTGATTTTGTTTCCGGGTTCCATGCTTCAGGTTTCCCCCCAGGCGGATGCTATTTTGCTATTGTCGCTGATTTCTGGCCGCAATCCCGAGTACCTGATTGGTCATCATGTCCAATCGGCCGTGGCCATACGTGATTCAGGATTGACGATCTTACCCACCGGCTATATGTTGGTGGATGGCGGCAAAGCCACCACCGCGCACTATATCACCCAAACCCAACCCTTGCCGGCCGACAAGCCCGATGTGGCTGCGGTTACCGCAATGGCAGGGGCCCAATTGGGCCTGCAGCTGATTTATATGGATTGTGGATCCGGGGCCCAATTCCCGGTTTCAACCAGCATGGTACAGGCCGTCCGGCAGGCCGTCGAGGTTCCTTTGGTGGTTGGCGGTGGGATTCGTACGCCTGAACAAGCCGTGGCCCTACGCCAGGCCGGAGCCGATTGGGTGGTCATGGGTTCGGTGTTCGAAGAAAATCCACAGCAAGCTTGGAAGTCGATGGTTCAGGCGTTTGAGTTGGCTAACCTTTACTAAAAATCTAAGAAGATACCCCGCGGCTTTGCTTCAAATGCAGGACCAAAGCCAAAGCTATAAAAGCGCTAAGTCCGGTTTGGGTGCTAAAGGTGCTATCCAAAAAAGTACTGCCCAAAAACAGAATGTGCAGGGTCTCAACGAGGGTTCGATCCTGGGTTGGTCGGTTTTTCCAAAGGAGCCACCAGGCCCAAGCCAGCAAGACCACCCCGGGTATGCCCAATTGAACGGCCAATTCGAGCCATTGTTGGTGAGGCCGGTGAAACGGAATTTCCAACGGATGGTTTTCAAACAAGGTTCGCCCCATGGGTACCAGGTCTCCCGTTCCCACACCCAACCACGGATGTGCCCACCATAAACGGGCATAGGTGGACCAATACGTGAAACGCATACCCATGGACGAAAATTCAGGCTCGCTGTTGGGGTAGCCCGATTGACTTTCTTTGATTTCTAGAACGGCTTCCTCAAAGGGTTGACGGACCGAATCCAAGAAGTTCCAGGCCAGCAGACAGGCTACCGTCAACAGGGCAAATACTTTGAGCTGACTCTTGGGGTCCTGAAAGCGACGCCATCCCATCCAAGCCAATCCCCCGACCAAACCGACCTGGCCAATTCGGCCTTTGAGAAGAAGGAGGCCGGCCAAAAGCAGACCAAAAGCCAAGGCCCAAGGCCACCACGACCGGAACCGAAGTTCCCCGGTTTGGTAAGCCCCAAAACCTGCATGGACGATCCCCAAAAGGCTCAAAGCCAGGAATATCGAAGCGCGCGGGCGCTGCACCCAGGGGGAAGGTATTTCTGGAGTACCCAGCATCCAAGGCTCACCGGTCCACACAATGCCTAGAATCACCAAAGCGGCCACCGCATTGGCGATCACAAAGCCGACCAAGGCCAAACGAAGGCGTTGAGGGGAGGGGGTCAAGGTCCCCAACATCAAAGGCAACGTCAGAAAGTAATGTTTGAGGTTCAGTTCAGTCCAGGTTTCCCCCGCATTTTGGGAATAGAAACTACCGCAAATAAGTCCCAGGTACAAAGCAGGAAATCCCCATAACATCTTATGCTTGAAGAAGTTCCTTCGAAATTCCAGGGCCTGTCCTGGTCTCCGCAGCGAGAATAACCAGCTCATACCCATCAGGGCCTCGGCAACTGATCCCAGGGCTTTGGACAAAGGAAGGGAGACCACCAAGAGCACCAAAGCCCAC
>JBJTSS010000235.1:0-4311 GCA_046079785.1 Bacteroidota bacterium | reverse complement strand
GTTTTGGATCTTGAATTGGTCAAGCAATCTCCTCCGCCCAGGCCTCTCGAAATCGCAGTCTCGCCCCTGCACAACGAAAGCCGCTGGGAGTGGCTTGTGGAGAAGGCGACGGAACTAGGAGCAACTCGGATTGTGCCCTTGCAATGCGAGCGCACCGAACATCACCGTTGGAAACCTGAACGTCTGCAACGTATCATCGAAGCAGCCATGAAACAATCTTTGCGCTTGTACTTGCCCGTCCTCAACGAACCCGTCCACCTTCGCGATTGGAAACCGGACCCTGCGCTGGATTTATACGTCGCCCATTGCCACCCTCACAAAACCAAAATCCCCTTGCATCAAACCGACGCATCAAAACCCGTCATCCTCGCCGTGGGTCCGGAAGGTGATTTTACCGAAAGTGAAATCGACCACCTCCAAAACCTACAAGGCGTAGGCATGGACCTGGGTCCCCATCGGCTACGTACCGAAACGGCCGCTTTGGTTGCTTTGTCTCGATGGACAGCAGAACAAAGCGCAGGGTTTTTGCTATGGCTGTTCATCACCTGCCTGGGTTTCGCTGGTTTAGCGTCTAAGGCCTCAGCCCAAGCCCCTAGCGGGGGCACCATCGCCTTGGGCCGTTTGCAATACGGTGGTGGTGGGGATTGGTATGCCAACCCAACCTCTTTACCCAACTTGGCGCGGTTTTGTAACCGCTCCTTGGGTACCACCCTCAAGATCCAAGAAGAAATTGCCGAAGTCGGTAGCCCGGATCTTTTTCGCTTTCCATGGCTGCATATGACCGGGCACGGCCGGGTTCTGTTTAGCGATCAAGAAGCCCGAAATCTCCGCAACTACCTCACCGGAGGAGGCTTTTTGCATGTTGACGATAATTACGGTATGGATCCTTATGTCCGCAGTGAATTCAAAAAAGTCTTCCCGGAATTGGAATGGGTACGCTTGGGGCCCGAACATCCCCTGTACCAAGGTCCCTTTCGCATGAACGGAGGTTTGCCCAAAATCCACGAACACGATGGTCAAGCGGCCCAGGGTTTGGCCTTGGTTTGGGAAAATAAGGTGGTGGTTTTCTACACCTTCCAATGCGATTTGGGGGACGGCTGGGAGGACCCCGCCGTGCATCGTGATCCCGAAAATCTACGCACGTTGGCCTTGCAAATGGGCGCAAATATTATACGCTATGCTTTTGAGCATTAGCGCTTTATCGCCTTAGCACATTCTCCAACCAACAAAGGCCCACGGTACACAAGGCCCGTGTACACTTGCACCAAGACCGCGCCGGATTGAGCGCGCTCTGCTGCTTCGGCTCCGTCCATCACCCCGCCAACCGAGATCAAGGCCGGCTCGTACCCTTGTGTCTTTCCAAACGCCTTCATGGATTGCAACATCGACCGGGATTTGAGCGTCAAAGGCGCGCCGCTTAAGCCACCAGGACCCAAGGTGGCGACCTCTTGAATCTGGTGTTTTAACACCGATCTGTCCACCGTCGTATTGGTCAAAACCAAGGCATCGACCCGGTGTTGGGCCAAAATGGGCCATAAATTTTGCCAATCTTGGTCCGATAAGTCCGGGGCCAATTTGACCCAAATCGGACGCCGCTTCTGTTGTTGGCAAGGCAATTCGTCAATCGCCTTCAGCAAGGTATTCAAAAAGCCGGCTTCTTGCAAATCGCGAAGTCCGGGGGTATTGGGCGAACTAAGATTCACAGTGAAGTAATCAACCCAGGGATGCAGGGCTTGGACACAAGCCACATAATCCTGGACCGCTTCGCTGTTGGGGGTGTCCTTGTTCTTGCCAATATTGACTCCCACCACCAGACCTTGGGGTCTTTTTTGTAATCGGGTCACGGCGGCCTCCACGCCTCCGTTATTGAAACCCAAACGATTGAGCAAAGCCCTGTCCTGAACCAGTCGAAAAAGCCTGGGCTTGGGATTACCGGTCTGGGGTCGTGGTGTCAAGGTACCTACTTCGACAAATCCCAGACCCATCGCTTTCCAAACGTCCAAATAACGGGCATCTTTGTCAAAACCAGCCGCCAAACCCACCCGATTAGACCAGTTCAATCCCATCCCTTGCCAGGGATCCGCCACCTTGGGCCATAACCAAGACCAGAGCCTGGTCATGCCAGGGATTTGGAGTAGAAATTTGGAAAAACCCAGGGTGAGGTGGTGCGCCCTTTCGGGTTCAAGCAAAAAAAGCAAGCCTTGTAACCAGCGATACATGCCCCAAAGATGCAATGAAAATCAAGGTTTCCTTGCCCGAATCATCTCCCTTTTGCCGGGTGGACCCGCCAGCCTTTGGACTTCCCATCCCATGCCTAGAAGAGCTCTACCCAAAGCACCGCTGGCCCCAAAGGTGACCATGAGCGCCCCGGAATCGGTCACGCGATCCAAGGCTGCCCAGGCCGGCCCATCCCATAGGTGAGGAGCCTCTCCCGGCCCAAAAGCATCCCAAAAAATCAAATCAAAACGCTGGTTCAAAACACAGGGCCAAGGGCAGGTTAAAACCTTGAATTGACACGAACCCCGGCTGGTGTAGGGGCTCCATTCGGCGGTACCCTTGGTCGCGATCGATTCGTAGAATGGGGGGTAGTGTTGGACCCAATCATCCCAAGCGCCCGCCTTCAGAAATGAAGCGTAATTAAGCTGGCTTATCACGAGCGGATCCACCGGGAAGGGCTCCAAGGCCGTGTATTCGATCGTTAAACCCAAGGAATCTTCCCTGCAGGATTCGAGAACGAGGGCCGCATTGAGCCCTGTTCCCAAACCGATTTCCAGGAGACGAAATACCCCTCCGCCCCCACCCAAAGATTCGTTGAGCCTCATCCCTTGCAAGGCGTATTCCAAACCGGCCCGCTGGTAAATATGCCTGGATTCGGTGACCGCACCGTGCAGGCTATGAAAAGTTGGGGCAGCCGGTCCATGACGAAGGGTGTGCGATCCATCCCCGGTAAGGATCAACGTTGGAGGCGTATCGAAATTCACTGCTCCAAAATTAACACGATGGGGGCGCGTTGACCTGGACCTAACTTTGGGTCATGGTTCATCCACCCCTCGCCGAACGCATGCGTCCTACCCGGCCCGAAGACCTGTTGGGACAAGAAGAATTGGTCGGCCCCCAGGGTTTATTGAAACGATTCTGGGACGACGGCGCCCTTCCTTCCCTGATCCTTTGGGGCCCTCCGGGTTCAGGCAAAACCAGTCTAGCCCGGATGCTGGCCCAGCATTCCAAAAGACGTTTTCGTTTTCTGAGCGCGGTGGACGCTGGGGTCAAAGAAGTCCGAGCGGTCATCGAAGAGGGCAACGGGCTCTTCAAACCTTTGCTCTTTTTGGATGAAATCCATCGGTTCAACAAAGCGCAACAAGACACGCTCTTGGGGGCGATCGAAAGCGGCCAATTGACCCTCATTGGAGCGACTACGGAAAACCCCTCCTTTGGTCTCAATCCGGCCCTGCTCTCGCGCTGTCAGTTGCTTATCCTCCAATCGTTGCGTCCCGAAACATTGCATCAACTCGCCCAACAAGCCGTCCTCAAGGACCCCGTACTGCAAGCCCAAGGCTTGGAATTGGTCGAAAGCCAGGCTTTGGTTCGGCATGCCCAAGGGGATGCTCGCCGAATGTACAATTTGTTGGAATGGCTTGCCGGAAGTCTGGAGCCGGAACAAGGCGTTCGTCGCATAACCAACGAAGCCGTCTTGGCGGTTCTCCCCCATTTTGCAGTTTACCACGACCGCGATGGGGATAACCATTACCGTTTGATATCGGCCCTGATCAAGTCCGTACGTGGTTCGGATCCCCAAGCTGCCGTTTACTATTTGGCTCGATTGGTCCAAGGAGGCGAAGACCCGGTTTTTATCGCAAGGCGTCTTGTTTTGTTGGCCTCCGAAGATATCGGGTTGGCCAATCCCCAAGCTTTGGTGCTTGCTTCGGCGACGATGGATGCGGTTGCACGCATTGGCTACCCCGAGGCTCGCATTCCACTCAGCCAAACGACTTTGTACCTCAGCCTAAGTCCCAAAAGCAATTCGGCATATTTGGCCATTGATGCAGCCTTGAATGCGGTTCGTCAAGCCGACCAACAACCCACGGTCCCCGAAGCCTTAAGCAATCCAGTAACGTCCATGCAAAAGGACCTGGGATACGGTCAAGGCTACCAATACAGCCACGAAGGACCGCACCACTTTATCCATCAGAACTTTATGCCCGAAGCATTGCGAGGTCGGGTTTTTTACCAGCCGGCCGCCAACGACCGAGAACGGGGGTACCAACGTTGGCTGCAGGAACATTGGCCTGAGTACCCCCTCCAAGCGGAAAC
>JBJTSS010000234.1:0-2417 GCA_046079785.1 Bacteroidota bacterium | reverse complement strand
CCCGCTTTTTGGTGGGGCCTGGCCTGGATGTTCTTGCTTTTGACCCCCTGGCTTTGGGCCTTGGGCGAGCAATGGGGTTGGCATAAGGGGATTCGCTATTACCTGTGGACCCAAAATTTTGGGAGAATCAGCGGAGAAAATCCCTGGGCTCATCAAGCGGATCCCACGTTTGTCTTCCACAATCTACTTTGGTCCTTCGCCCCCTGGTCTTGGTTGTTACCGGCTGCCCTATGGCATGCCCTGCGGTATCGTCATCATCAAGCCGAGACGGTGCGACAAACGCTAACGGCCTGGGGACTTTTGGCTCTGGGCCTAAGCCTGAGTCGTTTTCAATTACCCCACTACGTTTATATTCTTTGGCCTTTTCAAAGTTTGCTTTTGGCCCGTTGGTGGACCGCCGGGGATAGGACCAAAACCTGGACCTGGCCCTTGCTGGGCAGCACCCTCCTTTTTGTTTTGGCCTCCTTGGTCTTTTGCTTCTACATCATGGGCACTACGCCTTCGGTTTGGCTTGCGGTTCCTGTTCTCTTGGCCCTTTGGGGGCGCTATCGGGGTCTCCTTCCTTCCCTTCGTTCTTATGCTGTTTTGGGTTGGTCGGCAGGGGGATGGTGGTTGGGCTTAATCGTACTCCATACCTGGGCGTGGCCTGCCTTGATGACCTACCAGGGCTCGTCCCGTTTGGGACAATGGGCTCGCCAAAACCAACTTACCCAAGACTTGTATCGCTGGGACTGCGATAACGAGTCGGTGCATGCTTTGCATTTTTATAGCGGGCGGGTCATTCCTGCTTTGGGTAGGGATGGCCTGCAACCTGGTCAAACCTACCTGGTTTACAGCGGAAAACCCTGCATGGATCGGCTCCAAAGCCAAGGCATCCGCGTGCAGCCTCTTCGGGAAATCCAGACCCATCGGGTCACGCGTTTGACTTGGACCTTCTTGAATCCCCAAACGCGACAACAAGTGACCGGCGTATCGGGTATCTACGAAATCAAACCTTAACTTTGAGCTGTGCGACTGGTCGGTATCGAAGAAATTCTCAATCTGGAGGCTCTGGACACGGCCATCGAAACGGCTGAGCTTACCCAAACTCCTTGTTATTTGGTTGGGGGTGTGTTACGGGATGCGCTCTTGCACCGTCCGGTCAAAGACATAGACCTTTTGGTTTTGGGTTCGGGCCCGGATTTTGCGGAAGCATGGGCATCACGTCTACCCGGTCGCCCCAAGGTTCATGCCTTCAAGAATTTTGGAACGGCGATGGTCAACCATGCCGGTTTGGCTTTTGAAATTGTGGGTGCCCGCAAAGAATCATACGACCAACAAAGCCGCAAACCCGTTGTCGAAGCCGGAACCTTGGACGAAGATTTGGCCCGGCGGGATTTTACGGTGAATGCCCTGGCCTTTGAATTGTACCCCAACTACGGGCAATGGGTTGACCGCTATAACGGCATTCGTGACTTGGAAGACGGTCGCTTGGTTACCCCTTTGGAGCCGTCCCTAACTTTTTCGGACGACCCACTGCGTATGATGCGTGCTGCCCGCTTTGCCTCGCAGTTGGGCTTTGACTTGGACCCCGAAACCCTGGAGGCCATGGGCCGGGAAGCCGAACGAATACGCATCGTTCCATGGAGCGCATTACCGAGGAATTAAACAAAATCTTGGGGAGTCAGCGCCCCGCCAAGGGCATGGGCATCTTATTTGACACCGGGATTTTGGCCATCATTTTTCCGGAATTGGCCCGAATGCATGGGGTCAAAGTCATTAACGGCCAAGGGCATAAAGATAATTTTTACCATACCCTTCAGGTTGTTGAAAATCTGGTGTTACGGTCCGAGGATCTCTGGCTCCGTTGGGCCGCCTTATTGCACGATATTGCCAAACCCCAAACTCAAAAATACGATCCGGACCATGGCTGGACCTTTCATGGGCACGAAGAACTAGGAGCACGGATGGTCCCTCGAATTTTTAGGCACTTCAAATTACCGCTGGATCAGACCATGACCAAGGTTAAAAATCTAGTCCGACTTCATTTACGACCCATCGCTTTGACCAAAAACAAAGTCAGTGACTCGGCCATGCGGCGTTTACTCTTTGAGGTCGGTGAGGATATTGACGACCTCATGGAATTGTGCCGAGCCGATATTACCTCCAAGAACGAAGCCAAGGTTCAGCGCTACCTCCGCAATTTCGAGGACCTGGATCAACGACTCAAAGCCGTATCCGAGGCGGACCGAATCCGTTTATGGCAACCGCCCTTGGGCGGTGCCGAGATCATGGCTTGCTTCGGTCTGGAGCCTGGTCCCCAAGTTGGCCAGATCAAAAACCGGATTCGCCAGGCCATCCTGGACGGGGAAATCGAAAACAACACCGACCAAGCCACCGAACTTATGTTCCAATTAGGGCGTGAATTGGGTCTCCAA
>JBJTSS010000233.1:0-1171 GCA_046079785.1 Bacteroidota bacterium | reverse complement strand
TGGAACGAACCCCGCATACCCTTTTGGTCGGGGATGGTGCTTTGCAATTCGCCAAGGAACAAGGTTTTGAGACCATGAATCTGCTGACCCCCTCTTCGGAGGCGGCATGGAAACGTTGGTTGGAAACATCGCGTTACCTTCCCGGTGTAAATGTCGAAAACCACGACACCATTGGGCTGCTTTCGCTGGATCAAGAAGGTCGAATGGCGGGGGTATGCACCACGAGCGGTATGGCGTACAAAATGCACGGAAGGGTAGGGGATACCCCACTGATAGGCAGTGGGCTTTATGTGGACCCGGAGGTTGGGGCGGTGACGTCCACCGGTCACGGCGAAGAAATTGTCCGCGCTGGGGGGTCTTTGTTGGTCTTGGAAGGCATGCGCAACGGTTTGGATCCCGAACAAGCATGCCGCAACGTCGCGTTGAGGGTGTTAAAACAATTACGGCATCGTTCCAAGGACCCGGCCCAATACCAAGCCTGTTTTATGGCTTTGACCAAGGACGGTCGGTACGGGGCCTGCTCCTTACAGCCCGGATTTACCTACGCTGTTCAGGATGAAGATCAGGGGAATCGCCTTATCCAAGCCCCGCATGCCTGGTCCAAGCTTTGAGCTGGCTTGCTTTGACCAAGAATCGGTGCGACTGGGTTGTCGCCTGGGGGTTGAACGGTTGGAATTGTGTTCGCAACGAAGCCAAGAGGGTCTAACACCCGATGAGTCAACCGTAGAAGCCGCATTGCAAAACCGAACCAAAGAGCAAACCCGTATTCTGGTCATGCTAAGACCGGATGCGGACGATGGCGATGGTTCCGATTCCAAAGTCAGACAAATCGCTGACACCATTCAATGTTGGAAGAACGAGGGGGTGGATGGCTTTGTGGTGGGATTTGGGGTGCACCACCCCCAAGAGGATACCTGGAACCTGAACAAACCCTTGTTAAAACAAATTATAGCCATGGCCCCGGGCAAGGAATGGGTTTTCCATCGCTTGGTGGATCGTCTCCATGAGCCTCATCAGGCATTGGGCGACCTGCAAGCGATGGGCTTTCGTCGGGTTTTGAGCAGCGGAGGTTCAGCCACGGCTTACGAGGGTTGGGATCGTTTGATGGCTTGGCAAAAGGCCTACCCCCAACTGGAGTTGTTGGCCGGTGGCGGGTTGAGATCGGAAGAGC
>JBJTSS010000232.1:0-1859 GCA_046079785.1 Bacteroidota bacterium | reverse complement strand
ACCATCGACTCAAAGGGGTTTTCAAAGGTGCAAACCTTCGCGGTTTGGACTCGGCATGGAGCGCGGAAAACCAACAAGCACAACAAGCGGCCAATGGTTGGGGTCGGGTCATGCGCTTTGTAACCAATCACGATGAAACGTCCTGGGACCAGGTTCCGGCCAAAGTCTTTGGCTCGGACCAAGCCGCCATGGCCGCCTATGTCTTGAGCCAGCAACCTGTTAGTATTCCCTTGGTTTACAACGGACAAGAGGTAGGACATCCGCTCAAACAGAATATTTTTGAACGAAGCCCTATACGGTACGATCTCAACCCCGAAATTTTAAAATTCTACCAAGACTACGGTGATCTATTCCGCAGGGAACCTGCTTATCAGAGCCCAAATTTTAGCCGACTCCGACCGGAGGATAAGGATTGCTGGTGGTCTGTTCGGGGACAAGGGGACGATGCGATCCTCTGCGTTGTGAATACCCGCAACAAAACTCTCCTCACCCAGGTTCCCACCCCCTATCGTCTACAATCCTACGTAAACCTGAGGGATGGCAGTACCGCTTACCTCAAAGAAGAATTCGAACTGGAGCCTTACGGCATTCGCCTCTTCAAACCTTACGGTTTAACCAAGCGTTGAATCCTAACTCGCCCATCTGCTTCGGTAAGTCGTACAACGTAGGCCCCTCTTTCCCAAGAGGAAATTTCCAAATTCAAGGAGGATTCACCCTCCATGACCTGGTGCTGTAGCATTTGACGACCCAAGGCATCGGTAATTGCAATTTCACTTCCGGTTTGCACTCCGTTGATTACCAAACGGTCTTGGACTGGATTCGGGTAAACGGACCAACCATTTTCTTCGAGACATCCAGGACATACCGAGCTAGGCAATGCATAGGTAAGGGTGTAACGAGCCACCGTATCCCAGACGCCAGCGAATGAATCGTATTCTTTGCGAATCCAGGAAGCAATTCGATTCACGTTGTTGGGCTGGTAGGTAATCAAAGCCTCTGATCCATCATCCGTAGACCAACCTTGACCCGTAATCCAGGTTTCGTACTTTTGGCCTTCAAGGTCACCGTTGGCGTTGTAACGACGTACTTCACGGGTATCATCCATCCAAGAGCCCGTGCTGCTATCCTGCAGGGTCAAACTGTTCAAAACCCCAGCACTCCATACCAAATTGGTCCGGCTGGTCGAAAACCACTGTCCGGCACTATCCTGTTCCTGATCCGTAAACCTCTGAAGTTGGCCCCCATTGCTAAGCGGGGTACGTCGACCAAAGGGGGTCAACAGAGGTCCAGAAACCAATTGAACCAAGAAGCGGGTCGGTTCCGTTGGACCGGAAGGGCTTAGGCGATGCAGGTCCATTAAACCTTCGGGGGCAATCAAATCTTCGGCATTCACGACATACTCCCCAATGCTCTGCATCCATGAACCAAATCCCAAGTCCCATAACAAATTACCGTAGCGAAATTTGAGGGGTGACCAGGTCCCTGTTCCTTCATCCCAAAATTCTAAATCAAACGAAGTTGGTAGGCCGTTGGCATTGGCGATAATTGCCGTCGCCCGCAATGAGGGCTCCCACAGCCCCAAATCTGCATTGTAGGTCCGGTACACGAAGCCCGTTATCGCCGTACCCATGTAGGTAAAGGCCAACGAATCTCCCATGCTAAGAACCAGGTTACCGCTCCCATCATCGTCCATGTATCGAACGGAGGTGCAATTCCCGCGACTATCAACGGGCTGCATAAGTCGAAAGGTCTCGACCGTGGTGGGTAAATTTTCAAAAAACGAAACCTGCAGCAATTGTCCTTGAGGCGTATAGGACATTAAGGCTCGGCCTACCTGAAGGGAAGGCAGTGGAGGACTG
>JBJTSS010000231.1:0-2080 GCA_046079785.1 Bacteroidota bacterium | reverse complement strand
CTTGGCGGCGAGGTTGCTGCAAGTCCCCGGTGCCTCGGCCTATATTCAAGGGGGGATTGTGGCTTACGATAACCAAATCAAGCGCGATTTACTTGCGGTTCATCCCCTTGATTTGGAATCTGAAGGCGCAGTATCCGCCCCCGTTGTCCGGGCTATGGCCCAAGAGGCTTGTCGAATTTTGCACTGTGATTATGCGATAGCCATTAGTGGAATTGCCGGTCCAGACGGGGGGAGCCCCGAAAAACCGGTAGGCACTGTTTTTTTTGGAATCCATGGCCCCGAAGGCACCCGGGTTTATCAGCGATCCTTGGGCGAAGGTCGTGCCTTGGTGGTGGAGCGTGCGGTCATGATGGCCATGTTTCTTTTGTGGCGTGTGATGGTGGGCCATGCTCTTCCCGAAGAAACCTCGAAAGGCTAGAAAACTACCTAAATTTGCCCCATGGCTCGATTTGAATTGGTTATGCCCAAAATGGGTGAAAGCATTACGGAGGCTACGATCCTCAAATGGTTGAAGCAGGGTGGAGAACAGGTGTCCAAGGATGAGGCTGTTTTGGAGATTGCTACCGACAAAGTAGACTCCGAGGTCCCAACCCCGGTTGGCGGTCGTTTGGTCGAAATTCTACATGCCGAAGGGGCCGTGGTCAAAGTCGGGGCCGTATTGGCCATCCTGGAGGATGTTGCCGAATCCTATGCCCCAACCTCCACGCCGTCGAACCCTACGGAGCAAGTATCCGTATCCCCCCAAGGAACCAATCCCTTGGCCGTACCCGCTGAGGCCCAGGTCGCACCACACGTGCCCTACGTTCCTGCACCGGGAATGCCCTCTACGGCTCAGCCTACTTCATCGGGCCAAAGTGGTCGTTTTTATTCCCCTTTGGTTCTCAATATTGCACGTCAAGAGAATTTGCCTATGGCCGAATTGGATGCCATACCGGGCACCGGTGACCAGGGCCGACTTACCAAAAAAGATTTGTTAAATTACCTTCAAAGCCGTCGTCAAACCGGAATCTCTGCTTCAGCTCCGTTGGCCTCGGTAGCTCCGGCGATTCAACCGTCCAGCGAAGCCGCTCTTGCCGCTTTGCCTCTAGAGATTTCTGTTCAGGGAGGGGGCGTTGAACTTGATTCCAGAGGTGGGTCCGTGGAGATTATCGAGATGGATCGGATGCGCAAGATGATCGCCGAAAACATGGTGGCATCCAAACGTATTTCAGCCCATGTCACGTCGTTTGTAGAGGCTGATGTGACCAATTTGCATTATTGGCGCGAGGAACACAAAGCGGAATTCGAAAAGCGATTTAACGAAAAACTCACCTTCACCCCCATGTTTGTGGAGGCGGTGGTCAAGGCCATTCAGGATTATCCTATGATCAATGTCTCCGTGGATGGAACCCGTATCCTGAAACACAAAGAGATCCATATTGGGATGGCGGCAGCTTTGCCTTCGGGCAACCTCATCGTTCCCGTTATTCACCACGCAGACCAACTGAATTTGGTGGGTTTGACCAAGAGGGTGAACGATTTGGCTCACCGGGCCCGCACGGGCAAACTTCGTCCCGAAGAAATCCAAGGTGGAACGTTTACCTTGTCCAATGTGGGCACTTTTGGTAATGTGATGGGAACCCCCATTATCGCTCAACCGCAGGTGGCGATCCTGGCGGTTGGGGCCGTACGTAAACGTCCTGCTGTTATCGAAACACCTCAAGGGGATTTTATTGGGATTAGGCACATGATGTTCTTGTCCCATTCCTACGACCATCGGGTGGTTGATGGTGCCCTTGGGGGGATGTTTGTCAAGCGCGTTGCCGAATACCTCGAAAAATGGGATCCATCCCGAGGGATTTAAGCCTCAAGATGGGGATCCACAGGCAAGACAACGGCCTTCGGCGATAAGATTCCAGGTTTGAACCTGATAACCTTGGGGTAAAGTTGGCCAAACGGGTTCTTGGGTATCGACACATTGGGTAACGCCGCAATTCGAGCAAAGAAAATGAACATGGTGATGCCGGTGCTCTTGGCTTCCGCAACTTGGCGGGCATAGGGCATAACAAGGGTTGGGCGTTCCAGCATTGATTTCATGAAG
>JBJTSS010000230.1:0-2241 GCA_046079785.1 Bacteroidota bacterium | reverse complement strand
CCCTCTGTCTACTGGCACAACCACCGAACCGTGGTTGTTCCCTACCCCCGCTTGTTCCGTTCCGTACAGCCCATGTCCCTGGAAGGTCATCCGGATTTGGTGGGGTACTTCAATCGAAACTCCCTTCCGTACCGTGCCTTGTACGACTTAGAAAAAGCCGAAACCGCTATCAGGGGCACCTTAAGGCACAAAGATTTCTGTTTGGCCTGGTTCCCCTTGGCCTATTGGGGACTGAATACCGACCTATCCCTTGAAGAATCGAGGTTTACTTTCCCATCGATGGCCGTGCTTAAGCGGTCGTTGGCGGATGAATTGAACTATTCTTCGCAAGAAATAAACAAAGTCTGTGAATTATGGGACTTTTTGGGACTTTTTGACCAGTCCAATTCCGAAAACACCTTCCGCAACCCAGCCCAATTCCTCGAACATCGGATGATTGAACGAATGTCATTGGGCGATCATGACCAAGACATGGTGGTTATGAGTCATCGGATTCTTTCCAAAGACCAAGAAGGAACAGTCATAGAGCACCGCAGCCAACTCATTCTGGAAGGGGAAGGCGGTGAATTTTCGGCAATGGCCCAAACAGTGGGCTGGCCACTGGCCATGGCTCTCCAGTGTTACCTCCAAGGTCAAGTCGTAGAAACCGGCTTGCAAAGACCCTTAAGCCCCGTTTGGTACCGGCCTATCCTCCAAGGCCTTGAACAAAGAGGTATCCATTGTCGGGAAACATCGCACCCATTTTAGGTTAGACCTGCCCCTTTTTTGACCACTTGCGTTACGGTCTCATCCCCCAAATGGGCCAGCACAGGCCCTTGGGTTGCCAATAAACCCTATTTTTGCGGCCAATTGGTCTATGATTCAGCTTTTTCAAACCCATAATGGAGGCCTCGAAGCCCTAAATCAGGTTCAAGACGGCTGTTGGATCAATATTGTCGACCCCAACGACCAAGACAAAGCCTGGTTGGAGGAACATTGCCCGCTGGCGGTGGAGTACCTGACCGATTCTCTGGACCAAGATGAGCTTTCCAGGGTGGAAAAAGAAAGCGATTATTTGCTCGTGGTCCTTCGTATTCCGCATTTTAGGGGAATGGAATTCGATATTCCTTTCATAACCCTTCCCCTACTGATCATGCAAACCGATCAGTACACCATCACCCTCTGCAAAGACGAAAACGCCATTCTACAGGAGTTCATCCGGGAAAGGGTCCGTGGGTTCAATACCCTCAAAAAAGATACCTTTTTGCTTCAAATCCTGCTCAAAACAGCCACGAAATTTCTGACCCACCTTCGAAACATCAACAAAGTCGTTGAAAAACTGGAAGATGAGCTCGAAAATTCCCTCAAAAACAAAGAAATCGTGGGTTTACTTCAATACGAGAAGACCTTGATTTATTACACCACCGCCCTTCAAACCAACGGCACCATGATGGAACGCCTGCGCCGTTTGAGGCATTTTGCCTACGAAGAGGACGTGGATTTGCTCGAAGACGTTCAAATTGAGAACCAGCAGGCTTTGCAAATGACCACGGTTTCCATTCGGATTATGGGCCAAATGATGGAGGCCTTTAGTTCGGTCATCAACAATAACATGAACAATGTCATGAAGACCCTAACCTTTGTGACCATTTGTTTGGCAATCCCCACCCTTTTTGCCAGCCTCTACGGGATGAATATTCCACTACCCTATGCCCAGACCGAAACGGCCTTTTGGGGTCTTTTGGGGCTCAGCGGAGCCATGATTTCGGTTGTATTTCTGCTTTTTAGGCGGATGCGTTGGTTTTAAAGATCCCTTAGAGTCGATTCTGTGGGACGCCAACGGGACCTCGGTCACTCAGGGTTCCTCCAAACGGATTTTTGTTTGAAGAATTTATTAAAAGTGCACGATTTATGCACAACCGGGCGGACTGTTGCCTTTTGAATAGAATTCTATTCGTAGATTTAAGTCAAATTATTTGTGCGAAGCATGCAAAACAACCGACCTGTAACCATGAAAACGTCAAAATTCAACGCCAAAGCCCTTCTTTTGGGATTCGCTCTAACCTTGATGGGCTTTTTGCCCGGATTGCGAGCCCAAAACATTACCGCGACCATCGGTAGCGTTAATTCTTCATCCTGTGCGGTTGGGGATACCTTGGTAATACCCATTACCACAACGATGGCCTCGGGTATCAGCACCTCGGCGATCTCCTTGGCCATTGATTATGACTCCACCAAGTTGCAGTGCATTAGTTCGGTTAC
>JBJTSS010000229.1:0-7843 GCA_046079785.1 Bacteroidota bacterium | reverse complement strand
CCATGGACCAAAACGATGATCCCGAAAATCGGGATTACGTAAGTCTGATGACGGTTCACCAAGCCAAGGGTTTGGAATTCGAAGAAGTTTTTGTGGTGGGTTTGGAGGAGGATTTGTTTCCGTCGGCCATGGCGCGAGATAGCCGCGCCGATTTGGAGGAGGAGCGAAGGCTTTTTTACGTGGCCTTGACCAGGGCACGCAAACGTTTGGTTCTGAGTTATGCCTTGACCCGGTTTCGGCACGGTCAATTGTGTTACGGAGAGCCCAGCCGTTTCCTCTTTGAAATTGACCAAGCTTACTTGGCCCAACCTTCTTTGTTGAGGGCCTCTACCCAAGCGTCACCATCTAGCGGGGCTTTGCCATGGGGAGGAAACAGTAGAACAACCCGGTCGGGTTCTTCCCGCTCCGCTTCAGGTTCTTCCCGCTCCGCTTCAGGCCCTGCCCGCCCTAGCCCCGGGACTCCCCGCCCTTTGAACAACCCCGTTGCCCAACGACAGGTTGACCCAGGTCCGGGCGATGACCCCTCAACCCTGCAAACGGGGGATAGGGTCAACCATTTTCGGTTTGGCGAGGGTCGAATTGACCAATTGGAAGGGACCTTTCCCGATACCAAGGCGACCATTACCTTTGACCAATACGGAACCAAGCAGATTTTACTCAAATTTGCTCGTTTAACCAAGGTTTCGGATAACGAGGCTTCCAGTCCTCAGCCCTAGATTTACCTTATGGAATACAATACAGCACGACCCTCGCTCAAAGTCCCTGAATACGGGCGGGGCATCCATTTAATGGCGGCTCATCTGCAGACCATCGCCGATAAGGCTCTGCGAACCAAAGCGGCGCACAGTTTGGTTGAAGTCATGCACCAATTGCATCCCGGACCACGCGACGGGGCCGATCTACAGCAAAAGCTATGGGACCACCTCTTTGTGATGGCCGGTCACGATTTGGAAGTGGATTCCCCTTTTCCTCCCCCCGGTGATGCATTGCATTTTCGTCCTGAAACCCGCTTGCCCTACCCCAACAAGGCCATTCGCATCCGGCATTACGGTCGCTTTGTTGAAATTATGGTTGCCCACGCAGTTGCCATGGAGGAAGGCGAGGAACGCAAGGTTTTTTGTGAGGCCATCGCCAATTTCATGAAAATGAGTTATCGGAATTGGAACAAAGTCATGCTCAACGATGAAGTGGTCTTTGCGGATCTTCTCAAATTATCCGAAGGACGTATTGCGCTGAGTACGGAGGATACCGTTCTCGAAACCAAATTTGCTCCGTTGCCTAACCAAAACGAATACGCCCGCTCAGGCAAAAAGCCTTTCAAGAAAAAACCATTTTTCAAAAAGAAATTTCGTTCCTGATGAACCCCAACCATCGCGATACCCTCCTGGTTGAAGGAGGTCATTCCCTAAGCGGTAACATTACACCGCAGGGGGCCAAGAACGAGGCCTTGCAAGTTTTGGCGGCCGTTCTTTTGACCGAGGAGCCGGTAACCTTGCACCGGTTACCGGATATTTTGGATGTTCGTCATTTAATTGAACTATTGCGCGGTTTGGGGGTGACGGTGGAAGATCTGGGTGGAGGATCGATGCGCTTTACGGCCAAACGTTTGGATACCGCCTATCTCGAAGGGGATGCTTTTCGGCAAGGCGGTGCCGGGTTACGGGGTTCCATCATGTTGCTGGGTCCCTTGCTGGCTCGACAGGGTTGGGCGATGGCCCCTCGGCCGGGTGGGGATAAAATTGGTCGTCGGCGCTTGGATACCCATTTTACGGGACTCCAAGCGTTGGGTGCTAAGCTGGTCCCCATGCAGAATCCGGGGATGTACCGGGTTGAGGCCCCCAGCCTCCAGGGAACACGGATTTTGTTGGATGAGGCCTCGGTGACCGGTACAGCGAATGTGATTATGGCAGCCTGTTTGGCCAAAGGAACCACGGTACTTTACAACGCGGCCTGCGAGCCCTACATACAGCAACTATGCCGCCTGATCAATGCCATGGGCGGGGGGATTGATCCCGACAGCATTGGTTCTAATTTGTTGCGAATTGAAGGCGTTGAACGTTTGCACGGCGCCGAGCATCGACTCTTACCCGATATGATTGAGGTCGGCAGTTTTGTTGGATTGGCGGCCTTAACCCGTTCGTCGATCCGGATCTGTGACGCCGCACCTGTTGAATTGGGGATCATCCCGGAAGTCTTTCGCCGGATGGGGGTTCAGCTTCGTGTAGAAGGGAATGATATCGTGGTGCCAGCGCAGGACCATTACGAAATCGAGCATTTCATGGACGGGTCTATTTTGACGGTGGCCGATGCTCCATGGCCGGGTTTTACCCCCGATTTGTTAAGTGTCGTTTTGGTTATGGCCACCCAAGCCAAAGGCTCGGTGCTAATACACCAAAAGATGTTCGAAAGCCGTTTGTTCTTTGTTGATAAACTCATCGATATGGGTGCCCAAATAATTCTGTGCGATCCCCACAGGGCGACGGTTATTGGGCTGAACCATGCCTATCCCCTCAAAGGCATCCGCATGACCTCTCCTGATATCAGGGCAGGTGTTGCCTTGCTCCTGGCCGCTCTCTCCGCGGAGGGAAACAGCTATATCGACAATGCTTTCCAGATTGATCGCGGCTACGAGCGTATTGACGAGCGGTTAACCGCACTGGGTGCACGCTTGCAACGCTTGTAGTTCACCGAAATCGGGCTAACTTCGCCGCCGATTTATACCTTATGAGCCATATCACCTTTACCATGATCAAGCCCGACGCGATGGCCGATGGGCACATGGGCAAAATTCTCGCCCACATTCAAGGGGCCGGTTTTCGCTTCAAAGCCCTCAAAATGACTCGCCTGAGCAAAGCCCAGGCCGAGGCGTTTTATGCCGTGCATGCCGCTCGTCCCTTCTATGGGGAATTGGTCGCGTTCATGTCTTCCGGTCCGGTGCTTGCCGCAGTCCTCGAAAAAGAGCAGGCGGTCGCTGAGTTTCGTACGCTGATTGGCGCGACCAACCCTGAACAAGCAGCGGAAGGCACGATTCGTCGTCTCTACGCCCGTAACATTGGCGAGAACGCCATTCACGGAAGCGATAGCGACGAGAATGCAGCCATCGAGGCAGCGTTTTTCTTTTCGGGTCTCGAGCAGGCCTAAGCCTTGAGCAAACCAACCGTTGTTGTTGTCGGTGGCGGTTTGGCCGGTACGGTCCTGGGCCGCACCTTGCAGAATCGGGGTTGGGAGCTTGAATTGATTGATCATCCTCAACCTGGGGCGGCCACCCTGGTTGCGGCAGGATTGTGGAATCCCATTAATTTTTTTCGATTAATTCCGGGATGGCGGGTTGAGGAAGCCCTCGCCGCCATGATGGTATTTTTTGAAGCCGAAGAAAAAGCCTTAGGGGAATCCTTCTTGCACCCTATGCCTTATTTACAACCGATTTTTCGGCCAGACCATGTGCAGCAGTGGGAAGGGGCCACGATCCGTTATCCCCGTTGGCTGGCCCTCCAAGGGGAAACTCCTCCCGATTTGGCCAAGTTGGAGCGGCTTTGGGGTGGGGTAAAGGCCTGGGGCTTGGTCCGCGAGGCCGGGTGGTTGGACGTAGCGGCCTATATACAGGCCTGTCATCGGCTATGGGCATCCCAAGGACGGTTGACCCAGGCGATGTGGGACAGCGGCAAGGTAACCCGCGATCAGGTATGGGTCGATGCTCGCGGTGTTTTTGGGCATAAGGCGGATGGTTTATTGGAGCGACTCAAACCAACCCAAGGGGAATTGGTGGAATTTACCCTGCCCAACGGCCCCTCATCGGCGATGATCAAGCGCGATCTTTTTTTGCAACCCTTGGGTCAGGACCGTTACCGGGCTGGTGCCACGTTTGAATGGCAAAAATGTTCACCCGTTCCGACCATGGAAGGTCAGGCCCAATTGCAGGTGGGATTGGTTCAATTGTTGGGCCAGGACCTGTCGGGCGCTTATGATTTGGTTTACAAAGCAGGTATACGACCCTCGTCCCATGACCGTAGGCCCTACGTTGGGCGGCATCCCGAGGGTGGCCAACGATGGGTATTTAACGGTTTCGGTGCCAAAGGAGTGCTCCTGGCCCCTTTGATGGCCCTGGAATTAGCATCAACCATGGAAGGCATGGATCAACTGCACCCGGAGGCCACGGTGGCCAGGTTAACTCCTGCCCCTTAGATCCTGAAGAGCGCTGTCCAAATCCGGGAATTCGTACGTAAAACCCAGGTCTTGGGCTTTTTGGGACGATGCCAAAACCCCTTCCAGGATAAGGGAAGAACGGGGACCCAACACCCAACGCAGGGGCCAGGCAGGTACAGCCATCCAAAGGGGACGGTTCAGGCTTTTGGCCAAGGCTTGCATAAATCCCAAATGCCTACGGGGCAGCGGGGCAACCGCATTGATCGTCCCGGACGGCCAACCCGGCTCCAAAAGGGCATAAAGCAGGAGTCGAGTCAAGTCTTTCTCGTGAATCCAAGACATCCATTGACGGCCCGTGCCCATGCACGCCCCCAGGCCTAATCGGGTGACGGGGATGAGTGGCTGCAAAAGTCCCCCTTGTGCCGAAAGAACAAGGCCAATTCGGAGGGTGGTGAGGGGTGCCCAATCCGCCAAGCGAGCGCTGCTTTGCTCCCAGGCTTGGGTTACCTCGGCAAGAAAGCCGGACCCTGCAGGGCTTTCTTCGGTGGCCAAGGCCTCGCCGGGGTTGTAAAAGCCTATGGCCGACGCGGTAAGAATGCGCTCGACCGAGGAGGTGCCGTTCTGTGCTGCTTTTTGGAGGGCCAACGCCAAGCATTCTGCACTTTGGGTTCGGCTTAGGAGGAGCTCACGGCGGCGATTCGGGGTCCAGGCTCGGTCTGCGATGCCTGCTCCAGCCAAATTAACCACATGGGTTACGCCGTTCAAGGCCTGTTCATCCATCGTTCCGGTGGCCGGATTCCATCCAAAGTAGCCCACCGATTCCTTTGAGGAGGAACGAGCGTCCTTGGGGGAACGGGTGAGGATACGGACTTCAGCGCCTATTCGGAGCAGCTCCATGGTCAAGGCGGTTCCAATAAGACCTGTCCCTCCGGTGATTAAAACCACCATAGGGGGTAGTCGTTGGTTTTTTGTTGCATATGCAATTATTTGCGGTTAGGGATGGTATAATTTTGCACTTTATTATACCGGTAAACATGCATCAGTTCTCGTTTTTAACCGCCTCCGATGCCATCGCCATCGAAGGTTTGTATCAACAATACAACAACGATCCGGCCTCGGTTGATTTGGAATGGGCACGTTTTTTTGAAGGTTTTGATTTTGCAGTCCGGGACGGCCTGGCTTCGGCAGGAGGTTCATCCCAAGATACCCTCCAAGAAATTCAGGTAGCCATGCTACTGGAAGCCTACCGAAGTCGGGCTCACCTTATAGCACAAACCAACCCCATCCGGCCCCGCAAAGACCGAAACCCCGGATTGGATTTGGGGACATTCGGCCTGAGCGAAGACGATCGGCCACGGGTCTATGCAGCAACCGGGGGGAAGACGCTGGAGGCTTCTTTGGAGCACATGCAACGCTGTTACGGGGGAAGCCTTGGGTTTGAATACCAACATATCCGTGAAAAGGAAATCCGTGATTGGTGCAGGACCTATTTTGAAAACCGTCCGGAAGGCTATGGTTTTGATTTGGACAAAAAGAAGCGGATTCTCCAAAAGCTGAATGAAGCCGTGGTTTTTGAGCATTTCTTGCACAAAAAATTTGTTGGTCAAAAGCGCTTCTCGCTCGAAGGTGGCGAAAACACCATACCTGCTCTCGATGCGATTATCCAACGGGGTGCTGAACTTGGTATCGAAGCCGTGGCGGTAGGCATGGCGCATCGGGGCCGTCTCAATGTACTTGCCAATATTTTGGGTAAAACCTACGAGTATATTTTTAATGAGTTTGAAGGGATCAAGGATCCGGACTTGAGTTTTGGTGACGGGGATGTCAAGTACCATTTGGGTTTTGCGTCCCAAGTCCAACTTCAAGACGGGCATTCGGTCCATCTGGATTTGGTGCCCAACCCATCCCATCTGGAAGCGGTTGATCCTGTGTTAGAAGGTTTTGTACGGGCCAAATGCGATATGCTTTTTGCTAAAGATTATCGTCGAATTCTTCCGATTCTTATCCACGGCGATGCCGCCTTGGCCGGTCAGGGCGTGGCATCGGAGGTAGCCCAAATGTCCAGGCTCAAAGGCTACCAAACCGGTGGAACCCTGCATTTTGTGATTAATAACCAAATCGGTTTCACCACCGACTTTGATGATGCCCGGTCTTCGGATTATTGCACCTCGGTGGCTTTGGGATTGGGTTGCCCGGTTCTACACGTTAATGGTGATGACGCGGAGGCCGTGGTTTTTGCGGTCGAAATGGCGGTGGCTTTTCGGCAGGAATTTGGACGAGATTTTTATGTAGATATGTTGTGTTACAGGAGACATGGACACAACGAATCCGATGAGCCCAAATTTACCCAGCCTACGCTGTATGGATTAATCGAAAATCACCCCGATCCTCGTCGGGTCTATTCCACCCGATTAGAGCAAAGCGGTCAGGTTACCGCCGATTTAGCGGTGGAAATGGAGAACAGTTTCAAAGCCATGTTGCAGGACCGCCTGAACAAGGTCAAGCAGAACGCTTTCCCTTATGCGTTGCAGCCCTTGGAGCAGGAATGGGCCATCATGCGCAAAGCCACCTACGAAGATTTTAATCAGTCCCCCACCACCGGAGTCGAGCGATCCCGGTTGGATGCTGTGATGGAAGCGCTAACGACGGTGCCAAAGGATTTTCGGGTCCTGCGCAAGGTCCAGAAACTCATGGACGAACGGCGTGAATCGTACCAAAAGGGGCAAATTAATTGGGCCATGGCCGAATTATTGGCTTACGGGAGCCTTCTATCGGATGGGCGCAAAGTGCGGATTTCTGGGCAAGATGTGGTTAGGGGAACTTTTTCTCATCGTCATGCAGCCGCACGGGACGAAAAAGACAACCGATTGCATGTTTTCTTGAATCATCTTCCATTGCCTTCGCAGGGCCCTTTTTCGATCTACAATTCCTTGCTTTCCGAGTACGCCGTCTTGGGTTTTGAGTACGGCTATTCCATGGCTTCGCCCAACGCCTTGGTCGTTTGGGAAGCTCAGTTTGGGGATTTTTCGAACGGTGCCCAAACCGTTATTGATCAGTTTCTTAGCAGCGGAGAATCCAAATGGAGGCGCATGAGTGGTTTGGTTTTGTTGTTACCCCACGGGTACGAAGGCCAGGGTCCGGAACATTCCAGTGCCAGGCCGGAGCGGTTTTTGCAGCTGGCAGCCGAAATGAATATGGTGGTGGCCAATTGCACCAGCCCGGCCAATTTCTATCATTTGTTACGCCGACAACAAGCCTGGGAATTCCGTAAGCCCTTGGTTGTTATGACGCCCAAAGCCCTTTTGCGACACCCTGCCTGCGTTTCGGCTTTGGAGGACTTGACATCGGGCGGTTTTCAGGAGATTATAGACGATGCCCAAGCCGATCCACGTAAAGTGTTACGTGTTGTCTTTTGTACCGGCAAAATATATTACGATCTCCTCGCCTACCAACAAGAACACCAAAGAAAAGACGTGGCCTTGGTTCGGTTTGAACAATTGTATCCTATGCCGGAGCCGCAATTGGATGCTTTGTACCGTCGTTATTCCAAAGCCGAGTTTTATTGGGTTCAAGAGGAGCCCAAGAACATGTGGGCTTGGACCTACATGTTGCGTTTTGAACAAAACCGTAACCTTAAATTGATCGCCCGCAAGTCCAGCGCTTCCCCGGCCACCGGGTATTCTAAAATCCACGAAAAGGA
>JBJTSS010000228.1:0-6532 GCA_046079785.1 Bacteroidota bacterium | reverse complement strand
CTTTGGATTCGTTTCCAATCAAAAGCAAACCGCCTTCGGTAGGAAAAGAAGCACGATCCAGCGAGGGGCCTCGGAGATCAGCGCCTAGGACCCATGGCCCGGAAGCGGGTTCCTTTGCGTTTGGACCATCGTCGTCGCTATCAAACGCAAAGGAACCCGCTTCCGGGCCATGGGTCCTAGGCGCTGATCTCCGAGGCCCCTCGCTGGATCGTGCTTCTTTTCCTACCGAAGGCGGTTTGCTTTTGATTGGAAACGAATCCAAAGGCCTTTGTCCAGAGGCCAAGGCGTTGTGTCGCTATTTATGGGGTATTCCTTCGTTTGGGCAGGCCGAGTCGCTTAACGCGGCAGTTGCAGCGGCCGTGTGTTGCCACAGCATACGATTGCAGGGCTAAAGGCCTCAAAAGGTACGCGATCCATTCACGTCACCGGTGCACAAGGCTCTGATGTCCAGCGTTGTCGGGCTACCTGCTGCGGCAACGGCGCTGTTCAGGCTGTACACCCAATCCCCTCGGCCAAAGGCAGCGATTAGGTTGGCAAAACGTCGGGTAACCTGAAGGGCATCGGTGGAATTGATGGAACCGGAGGCGTTGGGATCACCTGCGACTACACGCAATCCATTCAGGGGTTGTAAAGCGGCAAAATGCCGATTAATCAAGAGGGCATCGGTACCGTTAATTCCTTGCCAAGACGGGGCATTTAAGAATTCCAACGTATACGAACCCGCTGCCAACCCTTGGATGGACCAAGCCCCTGAATTATTGCAGGTATTTTGGCCCGCCAAACGACCCAAGCTATCCAAGGCTCGGACTGTAACACCGATCAAAGGACTTATGGCGGTGTTATCGTAGCGAAGGGTACCCTGCAGGGTATGGCCCGAAGGTGGCGCTAAAATCGTGCTGCAGGAAAGAGGAATTTGATAGGGGAAGCTTGATGAACCGCTGTATTGAGTGGTCAGGTTCAAGATTCCAGAAGCGGAGGTCCCCGCGGCTTGGTTGGCCGGATTGACCAGGGTTAGGGACATGCAATCGCCGGCAGGCACCGAAAATGGCGCAAGGGTGGTGGACCCTCCAGTGAATGCAAAGCCTCCTCCATTGATTTGGATGGATTGAACCTGCAATGCGGCATTCCCACTGTTGCAGACCCAACAGGTACGGGGTCGCAGGCTTCCTTCCGGAAGGAGACCCCAAGCCATGGCCGTATCACTCCAAAAAACGGAACGAAGGCTTGGGGTTTGCGAAGGTGGCAAAACCGTGGTCATACGCTCCAAAAACTGGGGATAGTCCACCAATGGATTGCGGTTGGATTGTGCAGCCTGCACATCGTTGTTGCGTCGAATGGCAATCGAATCGGAGGGATAAAGGACAACCCATTCGCGTAACATTCTTTGTTGCGCCGTATCCAAAAAGGACAGGATGACCTGGCTGTTGCTGGCATGCCGTAGAGCAAAATACAAAACCGCTCGGGCGACCGGACCTTTGTGGGCGTCTCGAGGTTCAAACCAAATGGGATTTGCTTTGGAACCACCGGTATAGGTGAGGGTTGGGTTAGGCACCCACCCAAAAGGTTTGTTGCCCCGGGCCGAATTGATTCCCCCATCCGATATGAACAGGTGATGCAGATCGCTTTGCATGGGTTCAGCAGAACCCATAAAGCTTTGCGGCCACGTGTGTTCTGTATTCATGCTATAAGGCGCGTTGTTCAAGGTTGCGGTGCTAAAATCCGTACTGGTATAAGAGATGGTTCGACCGGAATAAACACATTCGTTTTTGTAGGGGTTGGCATGCCCAGGCTCTCGGCCGTTGACTTTCCAATTATCGATCACCCCAAACATGCGTAGCCGACCGTTGGTGTTGCCCGAATAACCCAAGGAAACGTAAGGGGAGCTAATGCGTTGGGCCAAGGCGGCTCGTAAACTTTCGCCTTCCAAATTTTGGGTGGAGGAATAATAAGCTTGGCTGTAAACGCCTTGACCGGTGAGGTCAACCCTTAGGCTCCCTCCTTGGCCGTTATGGGATAGCAAGAGTTCGGCATTGTTCGCCAGGTTATGACGGGGCTGAAAGGACACGACGACTCGTTTGGTTTGCCCGGGTGTCAATGCAAAGAGGGTGTCCTGGGTTCGAAATGGAAAATGCCCATAAAAAGGCAAACAGCGTACCCGGCATTGCAGGGTTAGGCTATCGTTGTTGGTGACCACCAAACCAAGGGTATCGCTACCCAATTCGTTTCGATTCCCAAAAACCAACGAATGGGTTGAAAGGCTGAGGGAGTTTTGGGCTAGCAGGGGGGAGGCCAGACCCCAAACCATGAAAAAAAACAAACTAGCCTTCTCGCTAAAGGCAAATCGAAAATCGCAGGGGTTCGTTGGAACGTTAATCATCAATGGTTTGGTTTTCAAGGATTAAACAATTTTTAATCCCAGTTGTTACATAAGAAAATTCTTAAATTCTATGCGAATATCCTACAAAATTCTTCTTTTGCCTGCTTTTCTTCTTTTGGGAGTGGTTTATTCGGCCCTGACGTACAGTTCCAATCCTCCGTTGAGCCATACCGGTGCACCCGGCGAATCCAATTGCAGCTCTTGTCACGGTGGGTTTGCCGTGAATTCGGGTCCTGCAACCCGGGTTCTCTTGTTGGATGGGATTGTACCGACTTCCTATACCCCCGGTCAAACCTATAATGTGTCTTTGACGGTCAACCGTGCAACTCGGGTTAAATACGGTTTTCAACTTAAGGTGGAAGATAGCGGAGGAGGGGATGCAGGAACCTTGATTTCGACCACCAATCGTACCGATTTGGCTTCGGGGTACCTCTTTCAAACCTGGAATGGTAATACCTCAACCACGTCGGGTACCATTACCTGGAATTTCCAATGGACGGCTCCTGTTGCCGGTACTGGACAAGTTACTTTTTATTATTGCTCCAACGCGGCCAACAACAACGGCGGCAGCAGCGGGGACGAAATTTACACCAACAGTTTGACCCTGAATGAGCAAAGTCCTTCTTATCAGTTGAGTGGGGTTTTGCACTACGATAATAGCTCGATGACCCCCATCGTGAATAGCCAGGTACGCTTGTTGGGATCAGGGGGCGTTGTTGTGGCTTCGACCACCACCAACGCAGCCGGTCAATACACCTTGACCAACTTGGCCCCTGGTTCCTATACCCTTACGGCTCAGAGCAGTCGTCCATGGGGCGGGGTGAGTGCATCGGATGCCTTGCAAATAAGTCGGCATTTTAGTAATCTATTTAATCTAGCAGGCTTGCGCTTGGGAGCTGCGGATGTGAATGCAACCAATTCAATCAATACCGGCGATGCGCTATTAGCCACACGCCGTTATTCCGGCAATATTTCTTCGTTCACCGCCGGGGATTGGCGTTTTGAGTCGATTCCGGTGACGATTAGCAATACATCCTTGACCCAAAATCTAAAAGGATTGTGTTATGGTGATGTTAATGGTAGTTTTCTTCCCTCCGTGGTTCGGACTACCCCTTTTGTTTTGGAGGGCGAGTTGCCTTCCAATCCATCCGATGAAGAGGTTTTGTTGCCTCTGGTTTTGAACCAGTCGGTGCAGCTGGGTTCTCTTTCTTTGGATATAAGGATTCCCGAAGGCTGGCAAGGGTTGGGGGTGGAGTCCTATTTGACTGGAATGAAGCCTGATTACCGTTGGCAGGGTACCGGGATTCGTTTGGCATGGTTTGACCAGCAGGGTTGCAGGGCGGCTCCCGGTTTACCTCTGTTGGCCCTCCGTTTGCGACCTATCCCTGGTCAGGCCGGCGTTTTGAGCCTGGGTTCCGAATCCGAGTGGACCGACACTGCTGGTCGGCCTTTGGAAGGTGTCGTCATGCGCGTTGGTCAGGCCAAACCCGCGGGTTACGGTTTTGCTTTGGCACGCGTTCCGGGTAGGAGGACCGAGGTGGAGGTCAAGGGGACCTCCAATGCCGAATGCTTGGCCATGGATGCTGCGGGCAGGGTCCTGTTCCGTAAGTTTCTTTCGTTTAGTCCTTCGGAATCCACCATGCGCTTGTCGATGCCCGAAGAAACGGCCTTGGTTCGTTTGCGTTCGCTTGGGGAATGGCATCCACCCATTACGTTGAAATTGATGCCGTTTTAATCCTGTTTTCAAAAGGACAAGCGTAAGGGGTTTTAAATTTGTCCTCTAAACTTTTGATTTTGAAAAATTTTTTATGGGGGATTTTGGCTGTTGGGGCCTTGATGGGTGGGGGCTTTACGATGTCGGTAGAGGCCCAAGTTCGTTGTTGGACCCACGAACATCACCTTAACAGGGTTGGCCTGGGGCAGCATACCGAAACCGATGCCCAGTTTGAGTCGTGGGTGGACAATCGCCTCCGCGAAGGGGTTTCTTGGGGAAATTTGGAAACGGAATACAATATTCCGGTGGTCTTCCATGTCATTTACCAAAACGCAAGTGATGCGTGGAACATCTCTGCGGCTCAGGTCCAGTCCCAAATACAGGTACTTAATGAAGATTTCAAGAGGTTGAATGCCGATACGCTCAATGCTCCTGCAGGCTTTCGCGCGGTTGCTGCCGGTTCCAATATCAATTTTTGTTTGGCTCAACGCGATCCTCAAGGCAATCCAAGCAGCGGTATTGTTCGATGGGCCTTTTCGCAAAATGCATCGTGGTCAACCTCCGCCATTGATGCGACGATAAAACCCGCGACGGTTTGGGACCCAACCCGCTATTTGAATATCTGGGTGGTGAACATATCGGGGGGAATTTTGGGGTATGCCCAATTTCCGGTTTCTTCGGGCCTTGCAGGCTTGACCAACAGCGGTGCCGCCAATACCGACGGGGTTGTCTTGCTTTACAGCTCGGTAGGTCGCCCACCGGCCAATCCTTTCAGCAGTGTTTATAATCGAGGCCGTACCGCCACCCACGAGGTTGGGCATTGGCTGGGACTGCGTCATATTTGGGGGGACGGTTCATCGTGCACCGCCACCGATTATTGCGCTGATACACCACCATCCGATGCGGCCAATTACGGCTGCGCCACCACGCATTCCTCCTGTTCTGGTCCGGATATGGTTCAGAATTACATGGATTACTCGGATGATTTGTGTATGAATTTATTTACGCTCAACCAGGTTCAAAGGATGTGGACGGTGTTGGCCAACAGCCCGCGTCGAGCCAGTTTGTTAACGGCCAATTCTTGCCAAGCGGTTTCGGTAAGCCCGGGTCCGTTGACCGCTGCGTTTGGCGTTAGCGATTCGGTGGCGGATTTTGGAGGAACCGTGGATACGATTGTTTTGAGTGATCAATCGGTTGGCGTCCCATCGTCCAGGCTGTGGACCCTGACCCCCTCCACGGGTTGGTCCTTTGCGCCCGGCTCCTTGGCGACCGATGCCCAACCTCGATTGACCTTTTCGGTTGCCGGTCTATACCAGGTCAAGCTGAGGGTCACCAACAGTTTTGGTTCCGATTCGTTGACCCGTAGCGCATGCATTCGGGCGAGGGCAGCGGCCTGTGCTTCGGGTGCCACAGACCCGGCCGATACCCGCGTTGCTTCATGGTCCTTGGCGGGCACCACCTATACTTCACCTACCGGGGCTGGAAATTGCGCCACCTACACCGATCGAACCACCTTGCCTCCCTTCCAGGTCAATTTGGGTCAATCCTATTCGGCTACTTTAGTCAAGGGAACCTGCGGTACCAATTATGCGGCCTATGCCAAGGTTTATGTGGATTTTAACCGAAATTATGTTTTTGAAGCCAATGAAATGATCATGAGTGGTTCATTGGCCAATACCGCTTCCGCTTCCTTGACTTCTACCAGTATTTCTTTTCCAGCCACCCAGGCCACGGCGGGGCTATGCCTTCTTCGGGTTGTCCTTCAAGAAGGGGGCAACGCAACCACAACCCAAGCCTGCGGGACCTACCAATGGGGGGAAACCCAGGATTATAGCCTTCAAATCAATAACCCTTCTGCAGCTCCTCTAACGGGCTTGGTTACCTACAACAACGCGGCATCAACGCCATTATCCTCGGTGACCGTACGTTTGCTATCGTATCCTGCTTTGGTTCAGGAAGGGTCGGCCATAACCAATGCGCAAGGTTCCTACAGCCTTGGCGGTTATACCAACGGAACCAAAACTTTGGCATTGCAAACCGGACGGACATGGGGTGGGGTCAATGCCACCGATGCGCTTTTGGCGAATTTGCATTTTTCCAATACCCAACCCCTCAGCGGATTACGCCTCAAGGCCGCCGATGTTAATGCTTCCGGAACCGTCAATGCCTCGGATGCCTTGGTGATTAGCCGCCGTTACGCCAACGTTATTGCTTCGTTTCCGTCAGGAGATTGGGTTTTTGATACTGCTATTTTGAATTTGAATGGTTCGGCCTTGTCCAGGAATCTTCAAGGCTTGTGTTACGGGGATGTCAACGGTTCATTGATCCCGGGGGCAGCCCGATGGGGGATCAGCGCCATGCCCCTGGAGCAAACGACTTCGTCCCTTGGGGAATCTCCTGGAACGGAGGAAGGTTTGGATATTGTTACCGATGTGTATTCT
>JBJTSS010000227.1:0-6570 GCA_046079785.1 Bacteroidota bacterium | reverse complement strand
TGAGCACGAGGCCTGCGGGGACCATGCCCGGGCGAAAACCCGGCATTTTGATGTTTTTGCGTAAATCTTTGAGTGCCTTGTCGACTTTGGGCTGATAATCCTCCGGGGTCAGGTTGAGGGTAAGGCGGGCCTCAAGATTGGACGGGTATTCAACAGAAATGTTCAAAACAACGGTTTAGAGGGTTGGACAACAAGCTCCGAACCCTTGCAGGGTTCGGATGGCTTGGTGCGGATGGAGGGACTCGAACCCACACGCCTTGCGGCACCAGATCCTAAGTCTGGCACGTCTACCAATTTCGCCACATCCGCTAAACAATTCCCAAAGAAAAAAGTTCGGCCTGAACCGATTTTCCCTTCAAAAAGAGGGCAAATATAGCCACCAAATGAGCCGTCGTGTATTTTTACACAGTGCAAAAGCCCCCCTTAGTCACCCAAACCTGGAACTTGACCCCGGAAGAGGAAATCAAGGAAATTGCCAAACGATACCGAGGGCTGCTCAAAACCTGCCGACCCTTTTTGGACAAAGCCAACCGCAAACTCATACGGCGGGCCTTTGAAATTGCCGTGGATGCCCACAAGGATATGCGGCGTCGGTCCGGGGAGCCCTATATTTTTCACCCGGTAGAGGTAGCCAGGATTACCGCCGAGGAAATCGGCTTAGGAACCACGGCCGTGGTAGCAGCCTTGTTGCACGATACGGTAGAAGACACCGGCTTGACCCTAGGGGAAATTGAGAGCGAATTTGGAAATGTTATCGCACGCATTATTGATGGGCTAACCAAAATCTCCGGTCTTTACAATAAGTCGTCGGACTCCACCCAGCAGTTGGAGAATTTCCGAAAAATGTTATTGACTTTGGCCGATGATATACGGGTTATTCTCATTAAGCTCGCTGACCGTCTGCACAACATGCGGACCCTGGACAATATGCCGGCCGACAAGCAACTAAAAATCGCCCACGAAACAACCTACCTCTTTGCTCCTTTAGCCCATCGACTAGGCCTGTATTCCGTCAAATCCGAATTGGAGGATTTGGCGCTGAAATACATTGAACCAAATACCTTTCGGGAGATCGTTCGAAAGCTCCAAGAAACCAAATCCAAAAGGGATCGGTACATCCGTGAATTCATCGATCCTCTGCAGAAAAAACTGGATGCCAACGGTTTGCACGCCGAAATCAAAGGCAGGCCCAAGAGCATTTCTTCGATACTTCACAAGATGAAAAAACAAAACATCGACTTCGAAGAAGTCTATGATTTGTTTGCCATTCGCATCATCCTGGATAGCCCACCGCACCTCGAAAAAACCGATTGCTGGCAGGTGTATGCATTGATCACGGATCAATACCAACCCAACCCCAATCGGTTGAGGGACTGGGTTTCGACGCCCAAAATCAACGGATACGAATCACTGCATACCACCGTCATGGGCCCCGAAGGCAAATGGGTTGAGATCCAAATCCGAAGCCGAAGGATGAACGAGGTAGCCGAAAAAGGGCTTGCGGCCCATTGGAAATACAAAGACCAGGATGGCGACCCGGCTTTGGATGCTTGGATTACCAAAGTACGGGAAATGTTGGAATCACCACAGCCCAACACCATGGAATTCATGGACGAGTTCAAGTTGCAATTGTATTCCAAAGAGATTTTTGTTTTTACGCCCAAAGGTCACTTAATCAAAATGGCCTCCGGGTCCACTGCTTTGGATTTGGCTTTTGAGATACATACCGAGTTAGGCCTCAAATGCATAGGCGCTAAAGTTCACCACAAGCTGGTCTCGTTAAGCTATGTGCTCAAGAACGGGGATCAGGTCGAAATTCTTAGCTCCAAAATCCAAGAGCCAGGGACGGATTGGCTGGATATTTTGACCACGGCCAAGGCCAAAAATCGTGTTCGCCAGTACCTAAGAGACCAAAAACGACGCCTCATCGAAAAGGGTCAAAGCAAATTTTTGGAACGACTCAGGACCCTCACCCCGGAAACAGGGGACGATGTATTGCAGCGTATCGTTTTCCATATGGGTTTACCCGGTGTTAGTGATTTGTATTACTTAACCGAAATCAACAAAATTAATTGGACCGAGGTCCAACAAGCCCTGCGCAAAAAACAAAGGAAGGCCAATGAAGAAACCTTGGAGTCAACCAAATTAACCCAAAGTCCGGGTTCAAAGGATATGGTCATACACCACCCATCCGTTTGGATGGATGGCAGTGAACAGGAGTTTCGGTACAGCCTGGCCCCTTGTTGCAACCCCATACCCGGGGACGAAATAGTGGGAATCCCGCAGCCGGGGTCCGCCATGTTGGTGCACCGTCAAACCTGCCTTAACGCCGCCCTTGTTCATTCCACCGCTCACCATCAAACAATCCGAACCCGCTGGAACAAAGGAGCTCGTGTTGCCTTTTTGACGGGTATTCGACTCAAAGGCGTGGACGATAAAGGTATTATCAGCGGCATTACCCAGGTTATTACCGAAGAAATGCAACTCAATATGCGATCGATTTCGGTCCTTTCCGAAGATGGTATTTTTGATGGCCAAATCATGGTCTACCTTGAAGACACCCAGGTTCTTCAATCGTTGTTACGAAAACTTCGCAAAGTCAAAGGCGTTCACAAAGTGGAGCGTATCGAAAAATCCATCTCGACAACGAACTAATGTTGGATACGGTCGAAAATATTTTTGGGGGCTTTCTGCGCGAACGCAGCTTGAGGCCAACCCCCGAGAGGCTGAACGTCTTGCAAAGGGTTTATGCCATGAATGGCCCTTTTACGGCCGACACCTTGTTGGAGGATCTGCGCACCATGGGACATCGCATTTCTCGGGCGACGATTTACAATACCCTGGAATTGCTCTTGGAATGCCGTTTGGTCGAGCATCATCAATTTGGTCGTTTTGGATCCTACTACGAAAAGAGCCACGGCCGTCGCCAAGCTGACCATTTGCTCTGTACCAATTGCGGTCGTATCCAGGAATTTTGTGACCCGCGTCTCTACCCCATCTTGCAGGATACTGGCCAGGTCTTGGGTCAGGAAATTCAACATCATCAATTGCATGTGCACGGTGCCTGCCTGCAGCTTCAAAAAACAGGGCAATGCCCCCATTGGACGAGTTCCGACCCTCATTTTCGTCGATGACCCCCCCTTTGCACTAAATTTGTATTTTAAGAAAGCGTATGAAAGCAGATGTGTTGTTGGGCTTGCAGTGGGGCGACGAAGGCAAAGGCAAAGCCGTTGATGTTTTGGCTCCGGAATATGCATGGATTGCACGGTTTCAGGGCGGTCCCAATGCTGGCCATACCCTTTGGCTGGACGGCCAAAAAATCGTCCTGCATACCATTCCCTCCGGAATTTTTCGCCAGGATTGCTTGAACCTCATCGGAAACGGGGTTGTCCTGCATCCTCCTTCGCTATTGGCCGAAATTCGCGCTCTCCAAGCCCAGGGCCTGGACCTTAGCGGGAAGCTTTTGATTTCGGACAAAGCCCACCTGATCACACCGGGCCATCGCTTTATGGACCAAGCCCAAGAAGCCGCCAAAGGGGATCAAAAAATAGGCTCTACATTGCGGGGGATTGGGCCAGCCTATACCGACAAGTATGCGAGGCATGGTCTCCGCTACGGGGATATGGCCGGTCATGATGCGAACGCTCGTTTGCAAACCAGCATGGAGACCCATCGCCAAGGCCTCAAGAGTTTGGGCTATGCCGAACCGGCGGATTGGGACACCCAAACCCGGGATTGGTGGGATAGTTTGAACACCCTGTTGCAGGAATTTCCCCCGGTCGATGGTTCGTGGTTCCTCAACCAAGCCTTGGACCAAGGTCAAAAAGTATTGGCTGAGGGCGCTCAAGGGAGCATGTTGGATGTTGAATACGGGTCTTATCCCTTTGTAACCTCATCGCATACCACCGCTGCTGCGGCGTGTACCGGATTGGGATTAGCGCCTAACCGGATTGGGGATGTTTATGGTTTGTTCAAAGCGTATTGCACCCGGGTTGGCAGTGGGCCTTTTCCCACCGAACTCCACGACCAGCAGGGGGAACTGCTACGCCAAGCGGGTCATGAATTTGGGGCGACCACCGGAAGACCCCGCCGTTGCGGTTGGCTCGACCTGCCGGCCCTTCACTACGCTGCTCGTCTCAGCGGTGTCAATAAACTCATCGTGACCAAGGCGGATGTGCTTTCCGGTTTTGAAAAGGTTCAGGTTGCTGTACGCTACCAAAGCCAATCCTCTCATCGAGATTCCTACCCCAATAATCCCAAAGACTGTGTTCCGATTTACCAGTCCTTTGAGGGTTGGTCCTTGGATCCCAAACTAGACTACCAACAAGTCGACGAATTGCCCAAGACATTGAGACGATACTTGGACTTCCTCGAAGAATCTCTCAACAGCCCCGTGCATTGGGTTTCGCTAGGCCCCGAACGCAAAAGCACCCTGCAGGTTCGACCTTGATTCCCTGCGGATGCTGAATCCAGAACCCAAGGAACCTTGGCGGTGACCACCACCTTAAAACTACCGAACGACCTGGATCCAAGCCGGGTCCTGTTGGCTTTGATTCGTCGTTTTGAGGACGCGCCTTACGTCAGCGCCTTGAGAACCGCTACCCCCAAGGACACCCCCCTTCCACCCAAGTACCACACGATGGATTGGATGTTAGGGATAGGCCTCAACCTGTCGGATGCGGACACGGAACCCATCCAAAAAGGCCTGGATTTTGGGTTTGAAGACTTTGAATCCTTGCTTCAACAACGACCCGGGTTCCGAATGGGTTATATGGGTTACGATCTCAAAGCCCAGAGCTTAAATCAGCCGTCCCCTTTACCTCCTTCCTCGGTTGACCCAAATCCTTGGTTTTGGTTTTTACCCCGGTTACGTATGGTTTGCCAAAACGGTCAAATCACCGTGATTCAAGATGACCACCAAATTGGTTTGCTTGCCCTTCAAACCATCCTGGGCCAAGAGAACGGGGCTATCCAAAAACCAACATCCCCTACCCAAACCCGTCGTACCCTGCGCGATGTTTTGAAAGCCCAAACCAGCCCCAACGAATACCGCCGTACCGTGAATTTGATCAAGGACCGCATCAAGGATGGGGATTTTTATGAATTGAATTATTGCGTTGAGTGGGCGGGCCCCTTGTTCATTCAAGATCCGGTTGGGCTTTGGGAGCAGTGGTCCACCAAAGCAGCAGCCCCTTTTTCGGCCTTGGTCAAAAACAAAGAACTTTGGGTTCTCTGCGCGAGCCCGGAACGATTCCTACGGAAAGATGGTGATATGCTTTGCAGTCAACCCATCAAGGGAACGGCGCCTCGGTCCGAGGACCCGTCCCTGGACCATCTTCTTGCGGCAAATTTGGCCACAAACCCCAAGGAAAACGCCGAACACCTGATGATTGTCGATTTGGTGCGGAACGACTTGGCCCGTTGCGGCGATCCCTGCAGCGTAGAAATCCAGGAGCTCATGAAAGGCTACACCTTTCCAACCGTCCATCATTTGATTAGCAGCATCCAAGCGCAGTGCGGAGCCCAAGTTGGAATTGCCAAGATTTTAAAAGCCTGTTTTCCCATGGGTTCCATGACTGGCGCCCCCAAAGAAGCGGTTTGTTCTTGGATCGATCGTTTTGAAAAAACTCGTAGGGGAATATACTCGGGATGTCTGGGGTGGTTGGATGAACATGGCCATTTTGACCTCAACGTCATCATTCGAACCTTGGTTTACAACCAAGACTCGCAAAAAGCCTCCTTAAAGACAGGGGGCGCCATCACCTGGGATTCCGACCCGGAAACCGAGTGGCTTGAGTGCCAAACAAAAGCCCAGGGCCTGTTGGACCTGGGCTTCGAATAATGGCAAGGAAAACAGGCCTTAAGCCTGCTCGGTGACTTCCAATTGGAAGACCGCCTTGATATCGCGGTACAATTCTGCTTCGACTTGGTAGGTACCCAATTCGCGGATTTCACCGCGGATGGACATTTTGCGACGATCCACGTCGTAACCCATGGCGGTGAGGGATTCTGCCACCATCAATGTGGTGACGGTACCAAAAATTCGACGATTTTCGCCCGTGCGCACGGCCAATTTCACCGTCAACTGACCCAACTTTTCGGCCAATTCATTGGCCGCGTTCCGTAATCCTTCTTGACGGTATTCTGCTTGACGTACCGCTTCAGCTCGGTCGTTAAGGGCAGCGCGGCCTGCGACCACCGCAAGTCCCTGAGGAATCAAAAAATTCAGCCCGTAACCGTTGCGGACTTTGACGACATCGT
This sequence comes from Bacteroidota bacterium, assembly GCA_046079785.1. Classification (GTDB taxonomy): domain Bacteria; phylum Bacteroidota; class Bacteroidia; order UBA7662; family UBA7662; genus SYHX01. The sequence continues at coordinate 309 of JBJTSS010000227.1, read as the reverse complement.
GCTTGAAGCCGAGGCCTTTAACGTCTTGTTTGAGAATGACTTGCATGGCAAAATGCTGTTGTTGCCTGGAGGCGGGTTAAAAATAAAGTGAACCTTAACGCAGACCGTCGGCCACGTAAGGCATCAGCGCCAAGTGACGGGCCCTTTTGACAGCCTGAGCAACTTTGCGCTGATATTTCAGCGAAGTACCGGTCAGACGGCGAGGAAGCAACTTGCCCTGCTCATTCACGAGTTTAAGCAAGAAGTCAGGATCCTTGTAGTCGATGTAGCGAATGCCGTTTTTGCGAAAACGGCAATATTTTTTGCGGG
>JBJTSS010000226.1:0-2090 GCA_046079785.1 Bacteroidota bacterium | reverse complement strand
TTTCCCTAAGCCAGGTTCACGATGTCCGGGTAGGGAAACATTTACGTCTTCGCTTGGAAGCCCCTAACCAAGCCGAGGCCGAAGCCATGGTTACCAAAGCCTGCCGTGAATTGCTGGCCAATCCAGTCATGGAGTCTTTTGTTTTTAGGGTCTTGGCAGAACAATGAGTGAAGGGGTTACCCCATCCCAAGGTCGTTTGGTCTTGGTGGCTACTCCTTTGGGCAATTTAGGGGATATCACCCTACGAAGCCTGGAGGTTCTGCGTTCTGCCGATACCGTTCTGTGCGAGGATACCCGCAGCACCGGGTCCTTGTTCAAACACCTCGGGATATCCGCAACGCTGCAACCGTACCATGCCCACAATGAACACGCGGTTTTGGCCAAAGTTGTGGACCAAATTCGAAAAGGTCGTGTTGTGGTTTTGGTTTCGGATGCAGGAACCCCTGGGATTTCGGACCCTGGATTTCTGTTGGTTCGGGCCTTGATCGAAGAAGGGTTGGAGGTGGATGTTCTGCCAGGACCAACCGCCTTAATTCCTGCCTTGCTTTTGTCGGGGTTTCCCAGCGATCGCTTTGTTTTTGAAGGCTTTTTGCCCCTCAAAAAAGGCCGCAAGACTCGAATTGAAAGCTTGTGTTACGAAACCCGAACCATTCTTTTGTATGAATCCCCGCATCGAATTCAAAGGACTTTGGGAGAACTCAAAGCAGCTTTGGGTTCAGACCGTAGGGCCTGTTTGGCACGAGAACTAACCAAATTGCACCAAGAAACTCGACGCTTTACCTTGGAGGAATTGGAAGCAAGTTGTTTACAGCGCCCCCCCAAGGGTGAAATCGTTTTGGTGATTGAGGGGAACCAACGTCGGTCATCCAAACAGGAACCCGACGCAAAGGAAGAGGCCTAATTTAGGGCGCAGGCGGAACATAGGAGGCGTTCACGTCCCCGGTGCAGAGACCCTTCCAAAGTAGGTTATTGTAGGTACCACCGGCCACGAGTTGGAGGTTGAAATTTTCCCAAACCCAATCCCCCAAAGGAAAGGCCGTGATGATGTTTGAAAATCGCCGGGATACCGTCAAAGCGTCGGTGGAATTGACGGCACCGGAATTGTTGGCATCTGCAGCCGACAAAGCCAAGCCAAGCAAAGGAGCCACGTTGCCAAAATGCCGGTTAATACCCAGGGCATCGGTCGCGTTAACCCCACCCCAAGGTTTGGCTGTTTGGTATTCCACCGTATAGGAGCCTGGTGCACGGAAGCCCAAATTGAATTGACCGAGTGCATCGGTGGTATCGGTTGCGACCACCGTGTTGTTGAGTTTGAGATTCACCACCACATTGCTTAGGGAGCTGGTAGCGTTGTTGGCGTAAACCAACCTTCCCACGACCGGTAAACCTGCAGGCTGTCCGCTGCTGTTCACTTGGAGGTTGGTTAGGTACAAATTGTTACCGTAATCATTGATGGCAGTAAGGCGAAGACGTATGCGTTGTCCGGCGTATGCACCCAGATTAACACTGTCCTTGCGCCATTGACTGGCAATCGTTGGGGTAAACGCGCTGGTGCTGGCAGGCACAGTCCCCAATGCTGCACCGCTTTTGTCGTAAATTCCGTTGGTATAGGTGGTTCCGCAATCGGAGGACACATCAACCCGCAGTCGATCCACGTACGTTGCGTTGTAAGGGGCATAGGCCACGTCGAAGGTGAGCCAGGTGTTCTGGGGATTGGCGTTGCTCAAATCCAAAATTGGACTGACCAAGCGATCCTCTTGGCCTCTTCCGTTGTAAGCAAAGAAGTTCATCCATGCCATAGTGGTGGTAGTTCCGGCAGGGCCTATTCCATCACCCTGGTGGTCAGCAACGCTTATGGAAACGATACCCTCTTGCGTTCCGCTTTGATCCGTGTTGGTCAAGGACAAAGTCTCCCGCTCTCGGTCAACTTTTCTGGTCTTGCTCTCCCTTTGGGGTGGGCTCAAGAAAACCCCGATTCAGCAACAACCTGGGTTTACCGAAGTGGAACAGGCCCTGCCGGAACTACCACCACTATGGCATGGATGAACTTCTTTGCTTACAACGGAAGAGGCCAAGAGGATCGCTTGGTC
>JBJTSS010000225.1:0-9053 GCA_046079785.1 Bacteroidota bacterium | reverse complement strand
GACAACTTGGACCCCCTAGGCCGTGATTCCCCACCTACCCCATACCGCTACGCCATCGGTGAATGATGCCCCAGGGCAGCCATCGCTCTCACGACCTTTTTTTCGAAAGGCAGAACCGGGATTGGAGAACAGGCCTTACCTGGTGGCGGGCCCTTGTTCCGCTGAAACCCCCGATCGCTTGGAGGCCACGCTCGACGGCCTAGCCCCTCTGGCCCCGGATTTGGTCAGGGCTGGGATTTGGAAACCCCGGACCAGGCCGGATCGATTTGAGGGGGTAGGGGCCGAGGGTCTGGGTTGGGTCAGGGAGCTGACCCAACGACGGGGACTCCGTCTGGCCGTCGAGGTGGCCCAGCCATCCCAGGTGGAACAAGCCCTGTTGCATGGGGTGGATGCCGTTTGGTTAGGCGCAAGAACCACCGTGAATCCTTTTTTGGTGGACGAAATTGGGCGGGTTTTGGCAGGAACAGGCATGCCTGTTATGATCAAGAACCCCATCAACCCGGACCTGGAACTTTGGCTTGGAGCCATAGAGCGCATGGAACGCTGGGGGTTGACGCAGCTGGCCTTGGTTCACCGTGGCTTTTCACCTTTTGAACCCAGTCCTTACCGGAACACGCCCCAATGGGAAATACCCATTGAATTGCGTCGTCGCCGTCCCGACCTCCCCATGTATTGCGACCCCAGCCATATTACCGGCAATGCTCGTTTGGTCCCCGAATTTGCTCAAATTGCGCTGGATCTCTGCTACGACGGTTGGATGCTGGAAGTACATCATAGTCCTGGCGACGCCTGGTCCGATGCCTCCCAGCAATTGACCCCTGATCAACTTCGTTCCACCATCAATGGCCTGTCGCTTAGGTACAGTGATCCCGATAACCATGAACTCGCCGGACAACTTCAAGCCCTAAGGGAGCAGGTTGATCGTTTGGACCAGGAACTCCTGCATCTCATCAATCAACGACTTCAATTAAGCCATCAGCTGGGAGCCCTCAAAAAGGAACACGATCTGCCCATCCTGCAACCAAAGCGTTGGGAACAAATTTTGGAAACCCGAAGTCGGGATGGAGAATCCATGGGCTTGAACCTCTCATTTCTTAACAAATGGTTGCAACTGATGCATCAGGAGAGCATACGCCGTCAATTGGAGGTGTATCGCCCCGATTCGTCCGGGAACCCGTAGAGGCCTGGCTTGCCTGGGCAACCGAAGCCCAGCCCACCGCATGTTTTTACTTGTCCGACCCGGTAACCCAACGTTGGGCTCAGGGTTTGGCCAATGCAGTTCCCGGTCCCCTTTTGGTCTTGGAGTCTGGTGAGGCCGCCAAATCGTGGACCTCGTTGGAGCGCATCCTGGCATGGCTGTTGGAGCACAACGCCGATCGTTCATCGGTCCTGGTCGTCCTGGGAGGAGGCGCATTAAGCGATGTTGGGGGTATGGCCGCTGGTTTGTTCAAAAGGGGCATCCCCTGGGTATCGTTACCCACTACCCTCCTGGCCATGGTTGATGCCGCTTACGGTGGCAAATGTGCCATCAATTTTGGGGCCATCAAAAACAGCGTCGGACTTTATCACGAACCAGTGCTTCGCTTGTACTCGACCACGTACCTCCACAGCCTAAGCCCCCAAGCCATCGTGGATGGTTGGGCCGAAATCCTCAAGCACGGGATGATTTCCAGTCCAGAGCTCATGGACCGCAACGAGGTTTTTTTGCGGCATGCAGCCGGTCTCCCTGCGGTGAAACTTGAACCGCCAACCGAAGAACACCTAAGGGAGGCTCTCCTCGTCAAAATGAAATGGGTCACTTTGGATCCCCGCGAAAGCGGCCCTCGAAAATTATTGAATTTTGGGCATACCATGGGTCATGCGTTTGAAACCCTCATACCCCAAATAGGACACGGGAGAGCCGTTTGGTTGGGCATGCTCTACGAATGCGCTTTGTCGGCCAGCGCGGGTTTCTTGAATCAAGAAGTCGCTGGGCGATGTTACGATCACTTGCTTTTGTTGTTACCTTTTGTAGATGATTCCTTGCTTAATTCACCTTGGCCAGCATGGGATGCCTTATGGAAACCGATGTTACACGACAAAAAGAATCAGGGTGGTTTGATCCGATGGACCCTTCCTGTGTCTTGGGGGTTAGCGGATTACGATAAGGTCGTTGATACGGTTTTGGCACAAAGGGTCTACGAACAATGGGTTCGTAATCCCCGCGTTTTACCCTTCCTTGATGGCAGTTTTTCGGTATAATTCCACCCTCTGGCCGTCCAATCAGGGGGAAGAAGAAATTCATTTCACGCTACCCCCCTCCAAAAGTCTTTTGATCCGTCGAATTTTTATACAAACGGCTCAATTTATCCGCGATCCATCCATCCCTACGGATGATTTTAGCACACGGGACTCCTGGGTAAGGACTGGGGGCGATGATATAGAATCGGCCCTTAGTCTAGCCTCAATGATTCGTAACACCTCTTCGGATCCTCAGGTTTGGGAAGTCGGGGAGGCCGGAACCGTGATGCGTTTTGGCTTGGCCCTTTTGGTTTTTGCTGGCAAAACGGGCATACTGCAAGGTCGAGGCCGAGCCCATGCCCGACCCATTGGGGGGTTGGTCGAGGCTTTACGGCAATTGGGTGCGCGAATAGAATATCTGGAAAAAGAAGGATACCCTCCCCTCCAATTGAAAGCCTCTACGATGCATGGGGGACTTGTGACCCTGCCCTCGGGCATCAGTTCCCAATTTGCATCGGCCATCCTCCTGGCAGGTCTATGCAAAGACACGACCTTGGAATTAACATGGGCCCCATCTTTGCTCCGTTCTCGGCCTTACCTGGACATGACCGTGGCCATGCTTCAACAAGTCGGTTGCCGAATCGAAACCGGACCGCTCGGTGTCTGCATTGATACCCGATGGGGAATGAAGGTAGCCACCCCGGTTGAGGGGGATTGGAGTGCCGCGGCTTTTTGGATTCTTCGACAAGCCGCTTTGCCCTTAGCCCCTGCCTTGAACCTGTCTCCCTTGACTGAACATTCGTTGCAGGGGGATGCCTTGTTGAACCGTTGGCTTCCATGGCTTGAGCCAGCATGGAACGCTTCATTTACGACCACGAAGGCAGGAAACAAAGACACGCTTCGCCTCCCTAACTGCTCATCGCAAGCCGGCGGCCACGCCGAGTCGTCTCCAGCTCAGAACGCCCAAGAGCTACCTCCGATGATGGAATGGTATATTCGAGGAGATCGATGGACTTGCCGAGCCGGAGCGGTACCGGATCTCGTTCCAGCCCTGGCAGTTTGGGCCGTTTTGCGGGGATTGAAGTTGGAAATTCAGGAAATTGGTCATCTTGTCCACAAGGAAAGCAACCGCTTGGAGGCCATTACCCAAAACTTACAATCGGTGGGTATTGAATGCCATATTTTGACCAAGGAAACCCATGGCGACTTGGCCGATGTGGAAGCAGGGGACACGGTCTTGCAAATTCTTCCAACCCAACCTTGGGTGGATCATCTGCAAAGCTCCGTCCCGCAGCGACTTTTGGAATTTCGTAGTTATCAAGACCACCGTATAGTCATGGCGATGAGTATGTTGGCCCTACCGGGTCGGGATTTGACTTTTGACGACGCTGGTGTTGTGGCCAAGTCCTACCCATTGTTTTGGGAACATTGGAAAATCTTGGGATACGAGTGGACCTCTTAACTTAGCATTTATGGCCGGTAGCAGCTTTGGAACTCGATTTCGTTTGACTTCTTTTGGAGAGTCCCATGGTCCATTGATGGGCGTTGTTTTGGATGGGGTTCCCTCCGGTTGGTCGTTGGATTTGGACCAAATACAGGCCCATTTGGATCGACGTCGACCCGGTCAAAGTTCCTTGACTACCGCGCGTTACGAAGAAGACCGGGTTCAATGTTGGTCCGGGTTGTTGAACGGGGTATGCACCGGGGCTCCTTTGACCCTCACCGTACGCAACCAAGATGCGCGACCCGCCGACTACCAAGAACTTAGCCAAACCCTACGCCCATCCCATGCCGATTTTACCACCATGGCCCGTTACGGAATCCGAGACGCACGCGGTGGTGGACGAAGTAGCGCCCGCGAAACGGTAGCCAGGGTCATGGCCGGGGCTGTCGCTGCCCAAATTCTGGAGCAAGTGGGTATCCAGTGTTATGCATGGGTTCAATCGGTAGGTGGGATACAAATGGACGCTGGGACGTGGGCTCATCAGGCCCAATGCCCCTACAGTCGGGATCAAATTGAAGCATCGTCTGTGCGTTGCCCTCTTCCGGAACTTTCGGCGGCCATGGAGGCCGAAATCAGCCAAACACGGGATCGAGGGGATTCGGTAGGGGGGTCGGTTCTGGGTTGGTGCCAAGGTTTACCGGCTGGCCTGGGGGATCCGGTATACGATAAATTGGAAGCCGACCTGGCCAAAGCCATGATGTCCATCAACGCAGCCCGCTATTTCGAATTGGGTTCAGGCTGGCTGGCCTCCGGTGGATATGCCTCGGTGTACAATGACCCCATTTTGGCTGCGGACACCCAATCGTGGACCCGTATCCAAACCGCCACCAACCATGCCGGTGGGGTTTTGGGTGGTATGAGTAACGGAAACCCTCTTTGGTTCAGGGTGGGTTTTAAGCCCCCTTCGACCGTGGCTTTGGAGCAACAATCCGTTGATCAGCATGGTCATCCTCAAGTTTTACAGGCCAAGGGAAGGCACGATCCTTGTGTGGTACCCCGTGCAGTTCCCGTGGTTGAAGCCATGTTAGCAGTTGTGGTGCTGGACCATTGGTTGGCATTTCCGTCGGCTCAATTGGACCGCATCAAGTCCTTATCGGTTAAGTCCGTACCCAACTCTTAATTTCTTTGGTTATGAAGTCAACCCAATCCGGGCCAACGTTGCCCTTGCACCTCAAAATCTTGGCAGGAATCGCCGCCGGCGCATTTCTGGGGCTGATGGCGGCAGGTTGGGGTTGGAGTAGCTGGATACTTACATGGCTCAAGCCCTTGGGTACCATTTTTGTTAATTTGCTCAAGTTGCTGGCGGTTCCCTTGGTGTTGGTTTCGTTGGTGGATGGAGTCAGCGGTCTTCGGGACTTGCGTAAGTTATCCTCCATGGGGGGGCGCACCCTTTTGATCTTTTTGAGCACCACCGTTTTGGCGGTTTCCTTGGGTTTGGTTACGGTGAATCTGATTCGCCCGGGTGATTATTTGTCGATGGAACGCCGCGAGGAACTCAAAGAAAAGTTTAGTGTGAATTCGGATCAGGGACTAAGCCAGGCTCGTACTCTCCAACAAAAAAGCCCCTTAAGTCCCTTGGTAGACATGGTTCCTGAGAATTTGTTTCATGCGCTTTCGCATAACACCTCCATGTTGCAGGTCGTTTTTTTTGCCTTGTTTATGGGCATAGCGATGATGTCCCTCCCCTCCGATCAGACTCAAACGGTACGCGATCTTTTTACGCAACTCAATCGTATTGTGTTGCTCATGGTGGATTATGTTATGGCATTTGCTCCGATCGGCGTCTTTGCGCTAATTGCATCCCTTATAGCCGAAATGGCCGGGGATGATCCTTCAGCGGCCGTTGAACTTTTGGGGGCTTTATCGGTCTATGCCTTGACGGTTGTTGTGGGGCTCCTGCTGATGCTGGGCCTGGTTTACACCTCCCTCATCAAAGTCTTTGGGGGAATTTCACCGTGGCGATTTTTTCGAATCATGAGCCCAGCCCAATTGCTGGCCTTTTCCACGTCTTCTTCGAACGCCACCTTGCCCGTTAATTTGGAATGCGCCGAAAAGCTAGGGGTCCGTGAAGAGGTTCGGACCTTTGTGCTTCCTTTGGGGGCTACCGTCAATATGGACGGTACCAGCCTATACCAGGCTGTCGCTACGGTTTTTATCGCGCAGGCTTTTGGTCAGGACCTATCCTGGTCTCAACAGTTGACCATTGTTTTGACGGCAACTTTGGCGTCCATTGGTTCGGCCGGGGTGCCCGGCGCAGGCATGGTCATGCTGGTTATTGTTCTGCAATCGGTTGGTTTGGAAAGTGCCGGAATCGCGCTGGTGGTTGCGGTGGATCGTATTCTGGATATGATGCGTACCGTGGTTAATGTTAGCGGTGATGCCATGACGGCGGTCTTGGTCGATCGTTGGATGGGTCGTCGCTAAGCCCATGAACCGAGAGCTTTGGCCATAAAAAAACCCCCCGAAAAATCGGAGGGTCAAAGAAAATTTCAAAAATGAAATCAGCAGCTTAGCGCTTACCGAACAATTCAGCAGATTTCTTTTTGTAAGCCGCAGATGCTTCAGCAGCGGTATTGAACGTGCCCAAATCCAAGCGAACGCGGTTGTTAAAAAGAATAGCTTTGAATTTGTTACCGCTTTTGATGACGCCCTTGTAACCGAATTTATTCTCGGTTTTGTTGACGTTCCGGACTACAACCGAACGGGTTGCAAATTCCAGGTTCTCCAAGCGGCAATCCAAAGGGTTGTTATTAACAACATTAACAAACAAGCGCTCGCGCGTGCTTTTCTTTTTGCAAAAGATCTCAGCAACGAGTTTGTGGAGGTAAATTGTTTCGTTTTTGTAGCTACCATCGCCAAGGGGCCAATTCTTTTGAAAAAAAGCGTAACCGCGGGAATGGCGACGAAGGTTAGCCAAAAAGCCAACCTTAACAAGGTATGGGTTTTCGTTGAGAAATTTAAAAACTTTCTCGTCGACCAGGGCTACTTCCTTAGAGTTTTTGAGTTTGAGTTTGACGGCCATAATCTTGAATTAAGGGGTTTGTGATGATATGTATTTTAAAATGAGGCCCAAATTTAGCAAAAAGAAATATTAAAGTATCAAATTTTACATTAAAAATAAACCCAATTGAGATTTTAAATCCTGAAAATCTTGATTTTCATCCTCTAACCGATTAAATCGCTCTTGTTCTGTCAGGTACTTTTCTCGTTGTTTTCCCAGATTTTGTTGCACAATTTGCCACTCTAGGCGTGTTTCCTGGGCGCCATGAGCCCTCAGAAAGGCCAGGATACCAGCCTTTTCACGGTCAAATAGGGTCTTTTCGGTGTCCGAATAAAGAATAACATCCAATTTTTGGTTTCCTGATGGGTCCAAAATCGCATTTTGGGGAATGTTACGCGCCAAAATGCCTTCCAAAGGGCCCAAACTACGTTCCCTGCATTGTTGCAACAACAGGTTCCAAAGTTCGGTCAATTCTCGTTTGGTGTTATCTGCTGGCGGATTCCATCGTTGGGCTTCGTCACCGGTTGCCGGTCCCGTGGGTTCTTGGGAGCCTAGGTGTTTTTTGATTTGGTTCAAAAAATCCCTGCCAGGGGCTTCCGAAGCCGATGGCGGGGCCTGAACACGGACCTTGGCCGGTGTTTTGAATCCGGCACTTGGGGGGATTTTATCGCTAATTCCCTCCAAGGGATGCAAGGCCGAAGACTGTTCCGGGGCCTTGTACGGCGTGGATGGGGACTGGGATCGAATCGCCAAATAGGCGATTTTGAAGAGGGCTGTTTCGACCAACAAGCGGGGTTGCCTGGCTTGTCGGTATTGCAATTCCACTTGATTCAGCAGGTGAAGACCTCCGAGCAAGAACCCCGTATCGCTGGTTTTGGCCTGTTGAAGGAGTTTTTCCTTGAATTCGGGCCCTGCCTCAACGAGGTCCAAGGTGCCTGGAGCCTTGGCCATCAAAAGGTTTCTCCAATGGGTGGCCATGCCCAGCACCCACTGGATGGGGTCGTAGCCTCGGGCCACCAAATCCCCGAGATGGTGTAGGGTGGGGGCGGGATCCCCGCCTTGCAGATGGGTTGTGGCTTCCAAAAAGCCTTGTTGGTTCAAAACCCCCAATTGCTCGGCTACCATATCCAGGCCCAAGTGCCCACCCCCGTAGCCGGCCAACTGGTCCAGCATCGTTAAGGCATCCCGTAGAGCACCATCTGAACGCCCTGCGATCGTGAGCAAGGCCTCGTTATCGTACGAGAAGTTTTCGGCCTTGCAGACCAATGCCAAACGATCGGCGATATCCTGTGGCCTTATGCGCTTAAAATCAAAGATTTGGCAACGAGACAGGATGGTCGGCAGAATTTTGTGCTTTTCGGTGGTCGCCAAGATGAACTTGGCGTAGGAAGGTGGTTCTTCGAGGGTTTTGAGTAAGGCGTTAAAAGCCGCGGTGCTAAGCATGTGCACCTCGTCCACGATATACACCTTAAAAGCACTGCCTTGGGGGGGATAGCGCACCTGCTCCACCAGCGATCGAATATCGTCCACCGAGTTATTGGAAGCGGCATCCAGCTCATGAATGGCCAAGGACCCGCCTTGGTCAAAAGAAAGACAACTCGAACAAGCCCCGCAGGCTTCCCCGGCAGCATCTCTTTGGCTGCAATTGATGGTTTTGGCAAAAATGCGGGCGCAGGATGTCTTCCCTACCCCCCTTGGTCCGCAAAAAAGGTAGGCCTGGGCCAACTGATTCTTGGCAATGGCGTTGAGCAAGGTGGTGGTGATGTGTTCCTGGCCCACCAATTCGTCAAAACGGGGGGGGCGGTATTTTCTGGCCGAAACCTGATAACCTTGCATATCGACAAAGTTAGGATTCATGGGGCGTTGCGAGTCGATTTTCGCTTATATTTGCGCTCCCCATTCCAAAAGGGGGTATTTTTAAAAATTGATCCTATGAATCAATACGAAACCGTACTCATCCTGACCCCGGTTTTAACCGAGGAGATGGTCCGTGAGGCGGTCTTGAAGTTCGAAAAGGTGCTGAAAGAAAACGGCGCCGAGCTGGTGCATCAGGCCCATTGGGGTCTACGCAAGCTGGCTTATCCCATTCGCAAAAAAGCGACCGGTTTTTATCATTTGTACGAGTTCAAGGCCACAGGCCTTGCCGTGGATAAACTGGAACTTGAGCTGCGAAGAGACGAGAGAATTTTGCGCTTTTTGACCGTTTCCCTGGACAAGTATGCCGTGGCTTATAACGAGTCACGCCGCCGTCCCAAAGCTTCTAAAGAGGAGGTTAACCCATGATCACGAACAGTTTCGCGTCCGTTCCCGTCAAGGAGGAAACCCGCA
>JBJTSS010000224.1:0-1509 GCA_046079785.1 Bacteroidota bacterium | reverse complement strand
TTCCAAGCCATCGTAAACAAATTCCCGGTAAACCTCATCGGCAATCAAAAACAAATCATGGGCCTTGGCCAAGGCGGCCAAACCTGCCAATTCTTGTCGGGTATACAACGTGCCCGTTGGGTTGTTGGGATTGCAAATCATGATGGCCCGGGTTCGTGGCCCGATCGCTGCCCCCAAATCTTCGACCGCAGGCAGTGCAAAATTCTCTTCGATGAGGGTTGTGAACGGTCGTAAAACCACCCCACCCATGGCCGCAAATCCGTTGTAATTGGCGTAAAAGGGCTCGGGGATCAGAATCTCATCCCCCGGATCAAAGCAGGCCATCATGGCCATAATCAAAGCCTCCGATCCACCCGTGCTGATCAAAACATCCTCGGCATCCAGGCCATACCCCTTGACGTTGAGTTGGTCGGCGTAGGCCTGACGGTACGAAGCCAAACCGGCGGAATGCGAATACGCCAGTACTTTTTCTCGATAACCCGCGATACCCTCCCAAAAAGCCGGAGCTGTAGCGATATCGGGTTGACCGATGTTGAGGTGATAAACCATGGTTCCGCTGCTCTTGGCAGCTTCGGCGTAAGGAACCAAGCGACGAATCGGGGAGGCAGGCATGCGCTGCCCGCGGTCTGAAATTTTTGGCATAAAAAAACCCGTGCAAAGGTACACGGGTTTTGGAGGGGTTGAACGTTCGCCTTAGGGCTTGGCCACGGGGCTAGCGGCGGGCTTGGATTCGGGCACACCGGGCTCTTCCTTCTCGACCAAACCAGAGATGGTCAAAACCTTGGTGGGCTCGGAGGCATTCGATGTGACCGTCACTTGCTTGGTGAACTGACCGGGGCGGCCTTGGGAATTGTAAACGGCTTTGATTTTGCCGGTTTTGCCGGGGGCAATGGGCTCGCGGGTCCAATCGGGGGTTGTGCAACCGCAGGATGCAGCCACATTGGAGATGATCAATGCGCTTTTGCCGGTGTTGACAAACTCAAATTCGTGGGTCGCCTGCACTCCTTCTTTTATTTTTCCGAAATCATGGTTTTCGGATTTGAATTTCAGGACGGGCTGGGGCTTGGTTTCGGTCTGGGCAAATGCGGGGATGGCCAAAGCCACGGTCAAGAGGAACGAAAAAAGAGTTTTCATAATGGGTGAATGGATTTAGAGTTCAAAAATAAATAAACAGACCCTTAATCAACGCAAAGTCCCTCTAAAATTGTCCTTAATTATCTTTGTACCGAAAATTTGGGGCTTACGCCAAAGGAGCCCGCAAACCACCAACCGAGCCCAACATGACCCTACAGGACCTTGCCCTCTCCTCGCCTTCGATGACCAAAATCCCCAAAGAAGCGATGATTCAAGAGGTTTTGGCCGACTATCGCCTGGGCTGGTTGAGTCGCCATGCCAGCCTTTTGGGCCGCAAGGAGGTCTTAACCGGTAAAGCCAAATTTGGGATTTTTGGTGACGGTAAGGAATTGCCCCAATTGGCCATGGCCAAGGCCTTCAAGGCCGGAGATATTC
>JBJTSS010000223.1:0-3636 GCA_046079785.1 Bacteroidota bacterium | reverse complement strand
CCCTACCTTCGTCGTTTGGCTCGTTACCTGAGGCTGGGCGGTGCTCAACTGGGTTGGCATCCTTCCCTGCGCTCCAACCGCGATGACAAGGCGGCTCAGCGCGAAATCCAGGCCTGGTCGGCCTTGGCCGGTGGGGACGAGGCCTTGGACACGCGCCAACACTACCTTTCCTTGGAAGTAACTCGTCAGCCGGCCCGCTTGGTGGCCTGGGGTGTACGCAGGGATTACAGCATGGGCTACGCCGAAGCGATTGGATTCCGGGCCGGAACCGCGCATCCCTTTGGGTGGTACGATTTGAATACCGAGTCTCCCCTTCCTCTTCAAATGCACCCGGTGGCCCTGATGGATGTGACCCTGAATCATTACATGGGCTTGGATCCAGAAGCGGCGAAGCGGCGGGTTGCCAACGTCTTGTCGTCGTATCGCCAATACGGTGGATATTTTTCGTTGTTATGGCATAATTCTTCTTCGGGTCCTGAATGGGAGGGTTGGGAAAAAGTTTTTGAACATTGTTATCGAATTTTATTACCAACACTGGATTCGTTCATCTTGGAAGAGGGGTCTCGACCAAGGCCTTTAAGGAAATCGGCGGAACGGTGGACTTTGCGTCGGCTCTCGGACCAGGAGCGTCAGGCCTGGGATGCGGCCTTGCCGGTAGGGTCCTCGGTGGTGCATCGTCTTGCTTATTTGGATGAGCGACTGGGTTCGGGTTGGAAGGTTCTTGCATCGCCGGATGGGCGGTGGCTTTGGCCAACTTCGGACCGTTTGGGATTCAAAGGTTGGTTGGATCGTCGTCGACGGCGCTTGGCCCAACCCCTGATGATTCAAAAAATGGCTCTTCTTCCAGCACCGGGGGCGATGGCAACGGATCCAGCCGGTCCCGAGGAATACCGTTCCTTGTTGCAGGAATGGGATTTGCGCTATCGTTCGGTGGATATGCATTGGGAGACCCCTGCCCACGAACCTGCTTATGCACAAGGGATTCCGGGTCCAGCTTGGGAATTTCATCGCCGAGCCAATGCGGTGGTGACCATTGCCCCTAGCATCGAATTGCAGCGTCAAGCCTATCACACGCACCATCGCCGTTACCTCCGTTCTGCATCGGGTCGCCTGCGCAGAATAAGTTGGGCGGAGGCCCGCGGTGAGACGGCTTGGATGCAGGGATTTTATACCATGTTACAAAGCAAAGCGGGATGGGGTTCATCCCAAACCGAGGCGGCCATGCGTCTGATTCACACCATGGATTCGGCGGGTTTGGCTTCCCTCTGGCTTTGGGAAACATATCCTGCGATGGACCCAAAAGGAAACGGGGCCGGAAATTCGCCAGTCCTTGGGGCGGGTGCTGTGTTATGGCATTCGGGTTCGACCCTGGTTTATCAGTTTGGCTTTGATACCGAGGCGGGTCGAAAACAACGAGCCGCCTTGCATTTGGTGGATGCTTTGTTGGCCTGGGCGGGGGATCAAAAGGGGATGGATGGAGGGCCGCTCTATCGACGCATGGATATGGAGGGCTCGGAATCGCCCGGCTTGATGCGCTTTTACCGGGGCTTTGGGGCCGAGGTGGAGGTGTACGCTCGGGTTGTCAAAAAGGCCTAACCCCGGAACCTTTGCTGTGGGCTTCCGCCGCCACCGCTACCAGTTCTTGGAACAGCGCGGGGTTCACCAGAAACCTCAGGTGCAGGTTGACCTCGTTGTGCAGGGATAAGCGTCGTCCTTGGGCATCCCGAAACCCCTGAACCGCAGGGACCTCCGGTGCTTTGGGGTTGGGCCAAAGGAGGTTACCCACCGGGGTTGCTTGATGGATGGTCTCATCCACGGTGCCATCGGGTTCCAGCGGGTTGATTTTGGCGTCGATCAAAACCAAGCGATCCTTGAAATAAAGCAATTGGTGCATGCGGGCATGGCGGGTGATGAGGCGTCGGTTGGTAAAAGCGACTCGGTAGCCGTCCACCAAACCGGGCATGCTGTGCACCAAGCGTTCCGGATGGTATTCGTAGGTTTCAAAAGCGGCTATTTCGGTTTCGAAGGCCAAATGCAAGTCGCCGCAGGGGGTAAATGAGCGGGTTTGTTCTTCCCATTCCTCGTCAAAATGCCGAAATTCCAGGAGATTGGCCAAAAGCAAGCGGGGGATATAATGCACATCCCTGGACCTTGGGAAGTCCTTGGGGCTGGACCCGCGTCCTCCCCAACCCAGCCACGACCAAAACGATTTCATGCTTCCAATAGGTTCCCCAGCGATAAAACACCGGGAGCCACGAAATTAATAATTAATTAAAAACCATCAATGAATGAAATTAAAATTCACTTTACATAATCAATATATATGTGTAATAAATTGATATTTAGGTTTTTACTCCCCCCCCACAATCTAACATAACATAATTTAACGACTATTGAAATAGTTTAAATTTATAAAACCTTATCAATAAGTAAGTTCCAAAGACCTTTCGGCCCGAAAAACTTCTTCAATCCGCCCATCTCGTCCAACTTTGACAAATAAGGGCGTAGCGTAGAGCACATAGGCTTCTACCGTGGGGCCTTGGCGACCCTCGGGATCCCGCCAATGCGTCCATCCCGGCAACGAGGCGATGGTATTGCTCCAGGCCTGCTCGGCTCCGCCTACCGATACGGTCGTGACTTTCCAATCGGGGTGCTTGGCAGACCACCAGCGATGCAGTTGCGGCAATTGCTCCAGGCAATGTTCGCTGTCCGCGGCCCAAAAAATGTACAGGCCTTCGCTAGGCTGGGCTTGAACCGGTTTGCCGCTCCCATCCACCAGGCGTTCCAAGCTGGGGGCCATGGAGCCCGGAGTAACGGGGGCATAGGGTTTGAGGTTTTCTTGCAATTTGGCGAGCAAGGCAGGGTCGTTGCAGCTGCTGTTGTCCGAAAGCAAGTGGGACAGGAGTTGCAGGGCCTTGGGTTGTTGCATTTGTTGCAAACCCAAGCGAACAAAATCAGCAACAGGCATCAGCAGAGCGGCTTGGTCCTGAAAATGACCGACGATGGATTCGACAAAGCGCATGGCTTGAATTTCTTCGGAATACACCGAATCGGGTTCAAATAGACGGTAATATTCCACAATCATGTTGGCCAAAACCGGGTGATGAACCAAAGCCGTATCGCGGAGGTTGGCCAATCGTAAATACGAGCCAGGACGCAGTTGGGGCCGCATTTCTTCGGGATTTCGTCCCAAAAAGGGGGCTTCGGGCCTCAAAAACCGCATCCCGGTCCCTGCTTGGGGGTCGTTGATGCGGTCCATTAATTTTTGTTCTTCTACCTCCAAAACGCGAATTTGTTGATCGGCGGCCTGGTGCAGGTTTTGGGCAGCGGGAAATTCACGGCGCAGGCTGAGCAACAATTGCCGGCGAGAGCGCAGGTTCAACAGACTTTGGCGCGTTGATCGGTAGGTCTGCCAGGCTTCACCGCGCAGGATATCCACCGAATCAGGTACCAGGGCAATAAAGTCCACGGATTGTCCGTCCCATAACACCAGGCTTTGACCCTCGGGCCAAACAATCCGGTAAAAACCGCGATAGGCTTGGGGTGGCAGGACAAAGCGAACCCGCCCCGCGCTGTCCGCGTTGGCCGTGGCCAAGGTATCGGACTGGTGGAGGCGGATGCTGGTCAGCAGGGCGG
>JBJTSS010000222.1:0-2721 GCA_046079785.1 Bacteroidota bacterium | reverse complement strand
TCGACAACGAGGCCTTGTAGGGGGGTTGAAAGGGGCGTTGAAGGGGGTGTTGAAGCGCTTTGTCCCAGGGCGAGGGGGATCATCGAGGGCCCAGCAAGGACGATGGCGGCAAGAATTAGGCGATTGAAGAGGGTGCTCATGGGGTTTTTTGGGTTAAAAGGAACAAAAAACCGGGTCCGGAGCCGACCCAAGCCCGTGAAGGCTGTCATCTTCCCTACGCGGGCATGACCCCGACAGGTTCAATGGGTATGATCTCAGCCCCCTCCGGTACGGTTGGGGGGCACCCCGTGATGCGGCAAAATTAGAACAAATTCGTAATTTCCTGCTCCTTTCAGGGGGTAACTTTGGCCTCCTGCAACGCAGATTTTAGGAAACCGTAAAGAGCCCCATTCATGATTGGAATGTTAAACAAGGTGATCCAAAATTTTTTTGGAAACAAATCCGATAGAGATATCAAAGCCCTTTTGCCCAGGGTCCAAGAAATTAACCGTTTGGGGGAAGCCCTGGCCACCCTAAGCAACGATGAATTGAGGGCCAAAACGCTGGAATTCAAAGATCGAATTACGAAGGGTCTGGAGGGGCTGAACAACCAATTGCAGGAGCTCAAAGCTCAACCCGGAAGTTCAGAAGGAGCAGAGGCCCAGGCAGCTCGCTTTGAGGCCTACGACCAAACGGTCAAGGAAAGGGACCAAGCCCTGGAGGTTATCCTTGACCAATTGCTTCCCGAGGCTTTTGCGGTGGTCAAAGAAACCGCAAGACGATTTAGTCAAAACGAGGAATTGCGGGTGAGCGCAAGCGCCCACGATCGCGATTTGGCCGCGCAGGGCAAAGACTTTATTCGCATCGAAGGTCATGAGGCGGTTTACAAAAATCGTTGGAATGCTGCCGGTGCCGAAGTGCTTTGGAACATGGTTCATTACGATGTGCAGTTGTTGGGTGGGATGGTATTGCACAGCGGAAAAATTGCCGAGATGTCGACCGGCGAAGGAAAAACCCTGGTATCTACCTTACCTGCTTACCTGAATGCTTTGAGTGGTTTGGGCGTGCACATTGTTACGGTTAACGATTATTTGGCCCGCAGGGACTCCGAGTGGAACGGGCCCTTGTTTGAATTTCACGGCATTCGCGTTGATTGTATTGACCGCCATCGTCCCAATTCGGAGGCTCGACGTCAAGCCTACAAGGCGGATATTACCTACGGAACCAACAACGAATTTGGTTTCGATTATCTGAGGGATAATATGGCCCATGCGGTCGAAGATTTGGTACAGCGTAAGCACCATTACGCCATGGTTGACGAGGTGGATTCGGTTTTGATTGACGATGCCCGGACCCCGTTGATTATTTCGGGGCCTGTCCCCCGGGGAGAACACCACGAGTTTCATCAACTTAAGCCCCGCATTGAATCCTTGGTTGACGTGCAGCGGCGCTACCTCAACACTGCGTTGGCCGATGCGCGTCGTCTTTTTGGTGAAAACAAATTGGACGAGGCCGGCTTGCCTTTGTTCAGGGCTTACCGAGGACTCCCCAAAAACAAAGCGCTCATCAAGTTTTTGAGCGAACCCGGGGTCAAAGCCCTTTTGCTCAAAACCGAAGCCTATTACCTGCAGGATCAGCAAAAAGAAATGCCCAAAGCCGATGCCGAATTGTTTTTTGTTATTGACGAAAAAAACAATTCCATTGAGTTAACCGACAAGGGTATCGAACACATTACATCGCGGGGCGAAGACCCTCATTTTTTTGTGCTACCCGATGTAGGGGCCATGATCGCGGATATCGAAAAATCCAACCTTGATGTCAACGAAAAAGCCGAAAAGAAAACGGTGTTGATGCAGGATTTTCAAATCAAATCCGAGCGGATTCATACCATCAATCAATTGCTCAAGGCGTATTGCCTTTTTGAAAGGGATGTGGAATACATCGTGGACCAGAACAAGGTCAAAATTGTGGATGAACAAACGGGGCGGGTCTTGGATGGCCGACGTTATTCGGACGGATTGCACCAGGCCATCGAAGCCAAAGAAAATGTGAAGGTCGAAGCCGCAACCCAAACGTTTGCGACCATCACCTTGCAGAATTTCTTTCGAATGTACCACAAATTGGCGGGGATGACGGGTACGGCCGAAACCGAAGCCGGTGAATTGTGGGAAATCTACAAGCTGGATGTGGTGGTAGTTCCGACCCATCGACCTATTGTCCGTAAGGACGACGAGGATTTGGTGTACAAGACCAAGCGTGAAAAGTACGCAGCCATTATTGATCAGGTGGCGACTTTGGTCGAAGCGGGGAGGCCGGTTTTGGTGGGTACCACCTCGGTGGAAACCTCCGAGTTGCTAAGCCGCATGATGACACTGCGCAAATTGAAGCACAATGTTCTGAACGCCAAGCAGCACCAAAGGGAGGCCGAAATTGTTGCGGAGGCGGGTCGCCCCGGGACGGTTACCATTGCGACCAACATGGCCGGTCGGGGTACGGATATCAAACTGGGCCCCGGGGTTCAGGAGGCCGGGGGTTTGGCCATCATCGGAACAGAGCGCCACGAATCACGACGGGTGGATCGGCAGTTAAGGGGTCGTGCAGGTCGTCAAGGGGATCCGGGTTCGTCCATTTTCTTTGTTTCGCTGGAGGATGATTTGATGCGTTTGTTTGGTTCTGAGAGGATATCGAGCATCATGGACCGTTTTGGTTACAAAGAAGGCGAGGTCATTCAGCATTCCATGA
>JBJTSS010000221.1:0-2415 GCA_046079785.1 Bacteroidota bacterium | reverse complement strand
ACCGGACGAACCCGTAACAACGATTGACCGTTCAGGTGAGCCAGGAGGGTATAATGAAGTAAGGCCTCTTTGGAATCACGAACTTCGGTATCGTGAGAGTTGACGCGGTTTTTTTCGTGGTTTTTCTTGAGAAAATGCCGGAGCGTCCCCGTTTCCTTGTTCACTTTTTCTTTGACCAAGGCCAAATAACTTTTCTGTACAAGGCGATCCCTGAACAGGCGATTCATACGTTCCAGCGCCTTGGAGGTCTTGGCAAAGAGCACCAAACCGGAAACAGGACGATCGATTCGATGAATCACTCCCATGAAGGCTTCCCCAGGCTTTTGGTGTCGTATGGCCAAATCCTCTCGGACCAGGGTGAACAGATCCGGGTCCCCTCCTGGATCCGGTTGGGTCAACATCCCCGAGGGTTTGGACACCGCAATCAAATGATTATCCTCGAACACAATTTGCCAGTCCTTCGTCATCGTCTTGGTGAGGTTATGATCAGTATTGTTCGGAGGCCGATGGGAAATCACCGCTGCGAACATCGCGTACATAATGGGCGACGGCCTCCAGGATGGCTTGGTCCAATTGAAGGTATCGCCGAAGAAACCGTGGAGAGAAATCAGAGTTCAACCCCAACATATCGTGCATGACCAGAACTTGTCCATCCACCCCCGATCCCGCACCAATTCCGATGATCGGGATTTGTACCGCGCTTGCCACCTTGGCCGCCAAGACCGAAGGGATTTTCTCAAGGACCAAGGCAAAGCATCCCGCTTCTTGAAGGGCCATGGCATCTTCCATCAAGCGTTCCGCTTCGGCCTCTTCGCGGGCCCTAACCGAATAGGTGCCGAACTTGTATATGGATTGGGGCGTCAGGCCCAGGTGACCCATGACCGGCACGCCCGCAGTCAAGATGCGGACAATGGACTCCACAACTTCCCGCCCCCCTTCCAGCTTCACCGCATGGGCCCCCGCTTCTTTCATGATGCGGACCGTGCTCTGAAGGGCTTCTTTGGAATTTCCCTGGTAGGAACCAAAGGGCAAATCCACCACCACCAAGGCCCTTTGGACCGCCCGAACCACCGAAGAGGCATGGTAAATCATCTGATCCAGGGTGATGGGAAGGGTGGTTTCGTGCCCCGCCATCACGTTGGATGCCGAATCCCCCACCAACAAAACATCCACCCCGGAACGGTCCAGGATGCGAGCCATGGTAAAATCATACGCCGTTAGCATGGCTATTTTTTCGCCGGCTTGCTTCATTTCAGCCAGGGTATGGGTTGTAACCCGTTTAACTTCACCGTGTACGGACATGGGTTGGGATTAAAGAATGCTTAAAAGAGGGATTAATCCCCAAAAACCAAAGATTTCATTGTTAAGGGCACAAAATACGCCTTATTTTAGCCCCCTGTCCATTCATACCCTGCCTTGACTTCATTTAGACGCCTCATCGACGTTCCTCGAACCTTGTTCGCCTACCTATCCGTTTTCCTGGGGGCCGTTTTCCTCGTGCTCTTGGGGTCTTGTAGTACCGAAGTGAAAGTCAACGCACCCTGGAAAGAGCAGACCATCGTGACCTGCCTGGTGGACCCTAACCAAGCCGTTCATTACCTACGTATCCACAAGGCTTATCTGGACCCCAACCGCAACGCTTTGGTGGTCGCAGCCATTCGCGATTCCCTTTACCACGATGTCAGCAAAACCAAGGTATGGATCGAAGTTTGGAAAAACGGGGTGCTCAGGGATAGTTTGGCCTGCAGCCCCATGGACTCGGTACTTAGTGGTGGGGGCGGGCTATTTCCCGATACCCTACGTCTCTATCGATTTGCCTCGCCCTTGGTCGGTGGCCAACCCCGTTTGGACAGCAGCGCCGAACACCGCCTTCGCATTATCACCCCGGAGGGCAATTCCATTAGTGCTTCACTTTTTCCTATCGGTCGTAACAATTCCCTCCCCGGAGGATTACCCCCTGGTGGCAATTTACCTCCCAATTTTGGGGGACTCAATTGGAGCTCAAACCAAGGCCACCAAGTCGCCTTTACCCTGCCCACCAATACATCCCGCTATAACATTAGCATACGGGTTTATTACGATGAATGGTGTGCCGATTCCGTGCCGCCCGGACCACCACCCCACCCGGATACGCCAGGACTTCGACTTCGTTCCATCGAGTGGCCCATCACGACCAACGGCATTAACCCGGGGCTAGGCTTGCAAACCCGTGTTTACGGTCGAAATCTCTTTGCCCTGCTCAACGCTTCCCTCGCCAAAGAACAGCGCACGAACCGCAGGCTACGAGGAACTTTGTTTCATTTTTATTGGCTGGATGAACCCTTTGGCACCTACCTGGAGGTCACCAATTCCAGCCCGTCGATGTCGGACGTCAAACCCACTTTCACCAACATCACCAACGGTTTGGGCCTGTTT
>JBJTSS010000220.1:0-12165 GCA_046079785.1 Bacteroidota bacterium | reverse complement strand
TGCACAGCCGTATCCGGCCTTAGGGCCAAACAGGCCCTTCCAATGCTAATGGCAGGAAATACATGTCCCCCGGTTCCGCCACCGCTAATCATGACCCGCCAAACGGCATCTTGTTTCGAGACCATGGCCTTAGGCATAAACCACCTCCCCTTGCGATGTGGAATGAGAATCCGATTCTGTGGGTGAAGCCGCACTTGGGTTTTCGATATCCAATTCAGACCAATCGCCTTCCCCCGTCATGTCCCGACTAACACTCAAAACCATTCCCATCGCCACGGCATTGATCAAAATGGAACTACCCCCACGAGAAATAAACGGCAAAGTCTGACCGGTTACCGGAATCGCACTAACCGAAACCAGCATATTTACCACCGCTTGGGATAGCAAGGCCATCCCCAAACCGGTGGCCAGGTAGGCGCCAAAGGGTGATCGCGCCCTCAAAGCAATTTTGCGAATACGATAAAATAGTCCCAGGTAGAGTAACAAAACCCAGGCAGCTCCCGCTATGCCGTATTCCTCCACCACAATTGCGTAAATAAAATCCGAAAAAGCCTGGGGCAAAAAATTCCTTTGCAAACTTTTGCCGGGGCCCTTACCCCATAGACCTCCGTCCGAAACAGCAATTTTGGCCTGGGTTACCTGAAAGTCTTCTTGCCCGGGAATATCTTGACGAAAGGACTCGATTCTGTTTATCCAAACCCTGGCCCTATTCCAACCCAAAAAATACGCCAACGTCACCAGCATAACAACGACCACAATCGTCGCACCACCGGCTTTGATTAGGTCAAGAATTCGCGCGCCTGCCACCCAAATCATCCCCATTCCGACACCGATGACCATGAGCGCGGTGGACAAATTCTCGGGGGCAATCAAAACCGCCACGACCCCCAAACCGAAGTACAAGCCATCCCAACCGCGGCGAAAACGACGAATACGATCGTCCTTCTGTAACAACGCCAAACCCCGAGCCAACCACAGAATCAAGAAAAGACGAGCAATATCCGACCCCTGGAAACTGATTTGGGTAAAAGGAATCTGCAAAGAGCGTGACGCCGAATTGATGTTTTGACCAAAAACCAAGGTGAGCGCCAAAACTGCACCAGCCAGGTATACCCCCCAAGCGGATAAACGACCCAACCACAGGTAGGGAATCCGGTGCACAAATAGCATTAACAAAGCACCCAACAACAGCTTGGAACTATGAGCCACCAACGAACGTTCGGTATCCCCTTGATACTCGCGCAGCGCCAATTGGCCCGTTGAAGAATATATCAACGGCAAGGAGCTCAACATCAGAAGTCCGATGAGGATCCACAGGGTACGATCGCCCTTAAACAAGTCCGACCAGCGATTCATGGGTGTATGGTCAGCGATTAAAGTTGGTTAACGTAATATTTAAACTGACGCCCACGGTCCTCGTAATTCTCAAAAAAATCAAAACTGGCACAAGCAGGAGACAACAGAACGGCATCGCCCTTTTGGGCCAATTGATACGCCCGCTGAACACACTCCTGCATTCCGGAAACATTCACAATGACGGGGACTCTACCCGCAAAGGCTTCGTGCAATGCGCGGTTATCCTGGCCCATACAAATCAAAACTTTGACCTTGGAGGCGACCAAATCGTACAATGCCGAATAATCGTTACCCTTATCCACCCCACCGGCAATCCACAAAACGGGTTTATCCATGGATTCCAAAGCATACCACGTCGAATTCACATTGGTTGCCTTGGAATCGTTAATGTAGTCAACCCCGCGGATTCTACCGACCTTTTCTAGACGATGTTCCAGTTGATCAAAATTGGTGAGACTTTCGCGAATGCTCTCTTTGCGGACTTCCATGAGTTGGGCGACCACCGCGGCGGCCATGGAATTGTACGCGTTGTGCCGGCCCACCAGAGCCAATTCATTCAAGGGGATTGCCATAATTTCGTCGTTGATTTCGCTATAAAGTTGTCGATCGTGGGTATAGGCCCCTCCACCAAAAGTCGATGGACGGTTCCAGGATAAAGTATAGGTTTGGAAGGAAGGTGCCGGGATTTGTTCTAGGCCCTGTTGACTGTATGCATCATCGCTGCACCAAACCAAGGCGCATTGTGAATTCATGTTACGAACCAACCTGAATTTGGATTGGATATAATTCTCCATTCGGTAACCGTAGCGGTCCAGGTGATCCGGGGTAATATTGGTCAAAACGCCGATATCAAAACGAGTTTTGTCCAAGCCATCCAATTGGAATGAACTAACCTCCAAGACATAGACATCGGGCGCATCGGCTGGGTTTCCTAACAAATCTTCGGCCACAGCTCCAGCAAAACTGCGTCCCATATTGCCTGCGATGCCTGCGCGGATACCACCTTGGCAAAGCACATGATGGGTAAGATGGGTGGTGGTGGTTTTGCCGTTGGTTCCGGTGATGGCCACCAATTTGGCTGGTGTATGGGCTGCGGCAAATTCTATTTCATCCACCACCGAAATGCCCTTGGCCAGAGCCGACTGAATCCACGGCAATTCCGGAGCGATGCCCGGGCTCTTAATCACCAAATCCGGATTCCACGAAGCTATTTCACCCCCAAAAGAATCCTTGTACGGTATGCCCAATGAATCCAGCACCAAGCGACGGGGCTCCCGTATTGTTCCTTGATCCCATACCTCAACGTCCATTCCCAGCACCTTACCCAATCGGGCAGCGCCGCAACCGCTTTCACCGGCTCCCAGGACTAGCAAGCGTTGGGGATTCATCGCAGTTTGAGGAGGGTAAAGGTGAAAATGACCAAAAGAACCGTAACAATCCAGAAACGGGTTACCAATTTGGGCTCGGCAAGCCCGCCCAACTCGTAATGATGGTGCAACGGCGCCATACGAAATATCCGACGTCCTTCACCGGTTTTTCTTTTGGTATACCGAAACCAAGTCACTTGCAAAATCACCGATAGACTCTCCACAAAAAAGATCCCGCAAAGAATCGGCAACATTAATTCCATTTTGATGATCAAAGCCACCGATGCAAAGGCACCACCCAAGGCCATGGAGCCCGTATCCCCCATAAAAACCTGGGCCGGATAGGCGTTGTACCACAAAAAGCCCACACAAGCACCCACCAGGGCCGCCAAAAAAACCACCACTTCACCCGAACCGGGCACATAGAGCAGGTTGAGGTACGAAGCCAATTTGATATTACCCGCCATGTAAGCCAAAATGCCTAAACCGGTTCCCACAATCGCGCTGGTTCCAGCGGCCAGTCCATCAACCCCATCCGTTAGATTAACGGCGTTGGTCACTGCCGTAACAATAAAGACTATTAATGCGAAATAAAAAACCCAAACCATGGATGGACTCCAGCCCAAGGTTCGATAATCCAATCCGTACTTGGTAATGGGCAGGTTTGTCTTTAGGGCCAAGGTCGAAATATCCCGGTGATAGTACAGGACCGCAGCAATGAGCAAGCCCAAACCAACTTGTCCGACCACCTTGGAACGGGAGCGAAGACCCTTCTTGTCTTTCAAAAAGACCTTGATATAATCGTCCACGCCCCCAATAATTCCCATCCACAAGGTGGCCCCCATCATAAGAATCACATAGATGTTATCGGGTCTGGCCACCAGTATCGTGGGTAACAAAATGGCCACCAACAAGATGATGCCTCCCATAGTGGGCGTTCCTTTTTTGGACAGATGGGTTGCCGGTCCGGTATCCCGAATGCTCTCTCCGATTTGTTTGGCCTGCAACCACCGAATAATTCTTTTGCCGATAAACAGACTAATCAACAAAGACAAGGCCGCAGCCAACGAAGCCCTAAAAGTGATGAATCGAAAAGCACCAGCACCGGTAACATCCCATACACGGTCCAAATAATCAAAAAGATAGTACAACACGGGATTAGGAATTAATGAACTTTGGATCAGATAACAGGGTATTCATCCAGTACTGCAGGCGTTCCTGGTCACTGAAGGGATAACGCTTCCCTTGAATTTCTTGGTAGGTCTCGTGGCCCTTGCCTGCAACCAGGATGATATCGCCAGGGCGGCTCAACCGCACCGCTTGACCAATGGCTTGGTCCCGATCGGATTCCACCAAGACGTTCCCTTGCTCGTAGCTTTTGGGCAGGCCCTGTAGCATTTGGTCCAAAATTTGGCGGGGTTCTTCGCTACGGGGATTATCCGAGGTCATGACCAAGAAATCCGCGCAGGTATAGGCCACTTCGGCCATCAAAGGACGCTTACCTTCATCCCGATCCCCACCGCAACCAAAGACAACCCCAAGGCGACCCTCGCCCTTTTGGAGGTCCTTC
The DNA here is from genome assembly GCA_046079785.1 of Bacteroidota bacterium. Lineage (GTDB taxonomy): Bacteria > Bacteroidota > Bacteroidia > UBA7662 > UBA7662 > SYHX01. Next base: position 7,872 of record JBJTSS010000220.1, on the reverse strand, counting down.
AACGTGGTCAATACTTGTTGCAAAGCATCGGGGGTGTGGGCATAATCCACCAGAAACCAACGCCCATCGGGGCCACGCAGGCTCCACATACGACCCTGTGGCGGCTCCGCTTGGGCCAAGGCCTTGGCCACCAAGCTCGGTTCCGCTTGGAGCAAACGGGCAACGGACCAAACCGCCATAACATTGTAGGCATTGAAACGCCCTGTTAATCGTGCGGTCAAGGCCGTTCCATCGGTTTCCAAACGCATCGAACCGGGTTCCAGAACGAGGTTCGTACCGCGGTACATTTTCGTTTCGTTATCCTGCCCGAACGATTTCAATGAATACGCCACGGGCATGGCGGCGGTACACGATACCATCTCGGGGCCGTACGCATCGTCTGCGTTGTAAAGGGCAAAGGCCGACGACTCCAATCCGTCAAAAAAGGACCTCTTGGCAAGGAAATAATTTTCCATGGTCCCGTGATAATCCAAATGATCCCGGGTCAAGTTGGTAAAAACTCCTCCCCTAAATTTCAATCCACTTACCCGATGTTGGGCCATGGCATGGGAGCTCACTTCCATAAAGACATAGCGGCATTGGGCCTCCTTCATTTCCCGTAACAATTCATTGAGACGAAGGGCATCCGGGGTGGTGTGGGTCGACGGAAGTACACGATCCCCTACCCTGCACTCCACGGTAGATATCAAACCGCAACGGAAACCCATACCCGTAAATACCTGATGCAAAAGCGTTACCACACTGGTTTTGCCGTTGGTTCCGGTAACCCCCACCAAATCCAGCCCTCTCGATGGGTGGCCCTGCATGGCCGATGCCAGTCTCCCCAAAGCCACGGCACTGTTGGAAACACGGACCAAGGTTTGATGGGGAAAAGCTGAAGCCCATGAATCGAGGGCCTGTTCCACCACGACGGCGCTTACCCCGGCTTGGAGAGCCTCAGCAACCCAAGCATGCCCATCCACCCGACTACCTCGGATGGCCACCAGCAATTTGCCAGGACCAGCCTGACGATGGTCGGAGCAAATAGCATCGACCATGGTCTCGATCGAACCACGAATTTCCAGCACCTCCAATTCGAGGAGCAAAGATTCCAGAGACCTCATGAGCCCAACAACAGCGTCACCCGCTGTCCCGGTTTACGGTTCTGAAGATTCCCCATGCATTGCCGAACTTTACCGCTGCCCTGCACCGAAACGGTATAGCCTTGGCGCTCCAAAGCCCAGACCGCTGACGAAGCATCCATACCCACCAATCGGTCAAGGCTACTATGGTCGGATACCTGAGTTGGTTGCGTTGGTTGAGGGCGATTTTTTGCAACAAGCCCTTTGGAAGAGTTACCTCTAAATTCTTTGAGGGCCATGGTTTGTTCGGCGATGTCCCGAAAAACAGGGGCAGCGACCAACGAGGCATAGTATGCCCCGGCCGAAGGCTCCTCGATCATGACGAGGCAGGTGTATTGGGGGTCTGGATCCGGAAAATACCCGATGAACATGGCCCGGTGCCGGTTCTCGGACGTTGCGCCCTGGGCATTTCGCAAACGGGCTGTACCGGTTTTGCCCCCTATCCCAAAGGTGAGGCCCTTCATTTGTTCCTTGACCGTGCCATCAATCGCAACCCTGCGCATCATCCGACGTGCCGATTCGGCATGGGATTGGTCCAAGATTCGCTTGCCCCGGGTCGTGGCTTGGCCTTCCACCAACGAAGGCTCTTGCCGCACTCCACCATTCACCACCGCATTATAAAACGTCAGCAATTGCAAGGGGGTAATTTGCATGCTGTAACCAATTCCGGTGGAATACAAGTCAGAGACACTCCATCCTCGGTGTTCTGGATCTCGGTACAAGGGTTTGGGATCATTCAACAGGGGAAGACCCATACTTTGGTCCAAACCAAAGGCCCGCAATCGGTCAAAATACTTTTTGGGTTGGCCGGCATAACCCTTGTGGAGCAATTTGGAAATTCCCACATTGGAACTTTTGGAAAAAATCTCCTCCACACTCATCCGAGAACCGTAGCGATGGTCATCTTGGATTTGGTAGGAGCCCGCTGTGAATTGATACGATCCCATATCCACGGTATCGCTCAACGTCCAATAACCGTCTGCAAGGCCGGCCATCAACGAAGCCAATTTGAAAACCGACCCGGGTTCTACCGGATACCCGTAAGCCACTTGATTCCATTCGCCCAAACCATCTCCTTTTTGGTTCCGCACCAGGTTGACCATGGCCCGTACTTTACCGGTAGAGGTTTCCAACAAAAGAGCACAACCCAAACGGGCTTGATGATTCCGCATGGCATGGACCAACGATTCGTGGGCTATTTCCTGCAATCGGATATCCAAGGTGGTCACCACCGATTTGCCATGCCGGGGTTGCCGCTGAACCCCATCGCCCAAGGGCTTCCATACCCCACCACCCATTCTTTGTTTTAAAACCAGGCCCGGTTGACCCGCCAAGAGGGTGTCCAAACCTTTTTCGATGCCAATGCGGGCGGTATCGTATTGGAGATACCCAATGGTCCTGGCCGCCAAATCACCGTACGGCATGACGCGACGGTTGGTTTGCACCACCACCAAGCCACCCCGCATACTGGATTCATCCCGTAACAACGGAAGTTTTCGAACTTTGGCCATGGTTCCAAAGCTGACGCCTTTGCGCAATAGCCAATATCGGCTGGGACGCTTGGCGTAACGGGCTTGAATTAATTTGGCCTTCCACGCGAGGCGCGGTGTTTCCCCAAAGAGATCCTCCAGGCCGGCTGCCAGTTCGTCAACTTGACGGTTAAAGGCCGTATCGGCCATGGTTTGTACCCCAAAGTCCACCCTCAATTCGTAGAGAGGAACGGAGGACGCCAACAAATTCATTTGACAATCGTAGATATCTCCACGATTCGCTGGTAATTCAAAAAGCCGGAGGTTTTCCTTGATGGACTGTTGCCGATAAGGTTCACCCCACGTCGTAGCAAAAAGATAGACCCTTCCCAAAATCAGGATCCCCAAAACCAGAAGCACCAAAAAAGCACCGTTCAATCGCCATCCTTGATTGGTCCCCAACATGAATCTAGGGTTGAGGTGTTGAAGGACTGGCCGAATTGGATTGGTCCGCGGTATTCACGTTGGAGGCTCTGCGGTTGAGGGCCATGGGAGGAACCCGCAGAGGCACCATACCCATGGCCGCGGCACGTTCCGAAACCCGCTCCAATTGCCCAAGGCGTACCAATTCCGTCTTCAAAAAAAGGTATTGCGAGCGTAGTTCTTGGTTGTTTTTTTCGAGCAAACTCATGTTACGAACTAAACTTTCACAGCGATGAATATGGGCAATGTACAAAATCATTAATCCCAGCAAATACAAACCAAATAAACCGTGACGACGTATAAAGTTGGGTTGAACCCATCGTTCGGGATCCAAAAGGGTCCATAGATTCCAAGATGCGGTGGAGGCTTGACCATTGGAGGTTGGTTTGTTGCTCATAACACCGCTTGGTTTAGGCGTTCTTGCCATTGGCTCCAAGTCATCGTGTTCCGTACCCCAACCCGTAAGCGGGCACTACGGGACCGGGGGTTTTGGGTCGATTCTTCCTCATCAGCCGTAACAAATCTTCCGCGGATAGGGTCAAATGGTCTTAGGGCATGACCGTATAAGTCATGGCGGGCTTTGCCGTCCAAGCTACCGTGATTGATATAATTCTTGACCAATCGGTCCTCCAGGGAATGGTAACTCATAATGACCAATCGGCCACCTTCCACCAGCAAGCGCGCGGATTGTTCCAACATCGCCCCAAGGCTTTCCAACTCCTTGTTCAAATGAATTCGTATCGCCTGAAAAACTCGTGCTACGAAGCGGGATGGCTTTTCTTGGCCTACGTATTTCAAAGCCAAGGCCTTGAGTTGACCCGTGGTATTCAATCCCCCTTCGCTTCGGGCCTTAACCAAATCCAAAGCCAAGGAGCGGGCTTGCCGAACTTCGCCGTAACGATAAAAAACCTCCGCCATTTCGTTTTGATCCGCCTCATTCAACCACGCAGCGGCCGTTACCCCACCACGCGTGTCCATTCGCATATCCAGTGGCGAGGATTCGTATCGAAATGCAAATCCCCGATCCTCCTCGTCCAATTGATGGGATGAAACCCCCAAATCGGCCAGAATTCCATGAACCGAACGGACCCCTTGCCATTGCAAAAAGCGCTCCATTTGTGAAAAATTGCCGTCAATGAGGGCGAATCGGGGATCCTGGGTAAGCGCTGTTGCCGAATCAGGTTGGACCGAGCCAGCCCTATGCAGGGCATCAGGGTCTTGGTCTATCCCAAAAAGACGTCCCTCCGGTCCCAAGCGCTCCAGAATGGCGCGGGCATGGCCACCACCACCCAAGGTACAATCCACGTACACCCCATCGGTCCTGATTTGCAAGGCATCCAAACAGGCTTCCAGCAAGACAGGCTGATGGTAAAAGCCCTTATCCATTCCATTTCCCTCCCATCACCCGCTCGGCCAATGCCGAAAAATCCTGGGGTTCTTGGTCGAGCATCCTCAGGTAGGCTTGTTCAGACCATATCTCCAATCGATTCAAATGACCAAAGAGCACAAGGTCCTTGTCGATCCCTGCATACTGCAAAAGTGGCTTGGGCAAGAGGATACGATGAGCCGAATCCGATTCCAAGGCGGTTGCCCCCCGCAAGAAATACCGCAAAAATTCCCTGTTTTCACGCACATAGGGGTTCAATTGACCCAATTCAGCCACCATGGACTCCCATTCTGGGGCAGGATAAAGCACCAAACAAGCCTCAAAACCTCGATTGATGACCCATTTCCCCGCCGTTTCGGCAGGAACCTGGCGCAACAAACCAGCTGGTAGGCTGATCCTGGACTTGGCATCCAGCTTCAATGGAAATTCTCCGATGAGTTGCGTCACGTTGGTGATTTGTTCTGAGGTACGAATTAACCACTTTTTCCCACTATATCCCACTTTCCCCCACAAAACTTATCCACAAATCCCACAGGGCCATGGAGGTACGTCCCTTGGGCCTTTTTGGGCTATGGGCCCTGCTATGGCTATCTTGAGCCCATGAACACAGGTTTCACCCCAGCCAAACTGCTCGTCCGGGGTAGTATAGAGGTTATCACGGGATCCATGTTTTCGGGCAAAACCGAGGAGTTGATTCGGCGCCTACGCCGAGCAGAATTGGCCGGACTGGAGGTTTTGATCTTCAAACCGGAATTTGATAAGCGTTATGGGGTGGATGCGGTTGTTTCGCATAACCAAAATCGTATTCCATGTCATAACATTCATCATTCCAACCAAATTACCGAATACATTTTGGAACATTTTTCAAGAAATTCCGCAGAGCATTCGACTGGTTTGGTCATTGGTGTTGATGAAGCCCAATTCCTGGATCAGGACCTTCTTAAAGTAGCGCTGCAATTAAGTTACCACCATCATCGCGTGGTCATTGCGGGTTTGGATATGGATTTTTTGGGTCAACCTTTTGGACCGATGCCTGCCCTGATGGCCGTAGCGGATGAAGTCACCAAGGTTAGAGCTATTTGCTCCGAATGTGGACTAGAAGCCTCTCATTCTTACCGACATACTCCCTTACAATCGACACGGGTTTTGGGCGCACAAGAGCATTACAAACCCCTGTGCAGGCCCTGTTTTAACCGAGCCATGGACGAGCAAAAATCAGAACCCTCCTTCTTTTGATCTATTTGATTTGTTGTAACAACCAAGACTTTTTATTTCATGAATACACCCGTATTTATCCACCCTACGGCCGTCGTTGATGAAGGCGCTGTTCTAGGGGAAGGCACCAAAGTTTGGCATTTTTCGCATATTATGCCGGATGCGGTGGTCGGTAGTCATTGCAACATTGGCCAAAATGTGGTGATATCACCAGGCGTTGTTCTCGGTTCCAATGTCAAAATCCAAAACAACGTAAGCCTGTACACCGGGGTCGTATGCGATGACGATGTTTTTTTGGGCCCGTCGTGCGTTTTTACCAACGTGGTGAACCCTCGTTCGGCAGTCAACCGGCGAGGCCAGTACGCCCAAACCAGGGTTGGTCGCGGTGCCAGCATTGGTGCCAACGCCACCATCGTCTGCGGGCATGATATTGGTCGTTTTGCTTTTATTGGGGCGGGGGCCGTCGTGACCAAACATGTCCCGGATTACGCCCTCGTTATCGGCAACCCTGCCCGTCAGGCGGGATGGATGAGCGAATTTGGTCATCGACTCCACTTTGACCCCGAAGGCCTAGCCACCTGCCCCGAAAGCGGAGAATCCTACCGCCTACACCAGGGCACGGTTACCAAAATAACCCCATAGCCTATCTCGCGATTTGAAAACGGAGCCTAGACTTCTCTGCTCCATACCATGCCGGTTCAATCGCCTCTACACGGAGATAATAGGTGCCCTCGGCAAGCTCCGAAACATCCCAGGTGATTTCCTTGGATCCGAACAAGCCGCCATCCTCTTGAATCCAGGTCTGGGCTAAGACGGTTCTGCCGGTCATGTCTTCGACATACAAAACCGCCCTTCGAATTCCTTCCGTTCCCTTTACTCTAATCTTACCTTCGCTAGGAACCGGATAAACGACCCAAGCAGTTTCCAAAATTTCCTCCTGTTCAACTATGCCTCCTGGGCCTACCCCTTTGCCCAATATCGGCATGACCGGGTTGACCCGAATGATACCCGTGGCGATATTGCCTCGACCGGTCATGCAGGAACCTGCCAACGTAACCTTATAAACAAACGTTCCGTTCACCACCGGGGTACCCCGGATAATGACCGTACTATCAGAACCCCTCCATTGCCCAACAACCCCCTGCGGAAAGCCCGAAAACAAGGCGCCATTGGCGCCGCTCAAGGCCTTGTACCGAATCGTATCGATGGGCGTAAACTGATTTACGGTATCCCCACTGCTAGTCGAAACCCGTTGATAACGAATGGAATCCACAATCGTCAGGGTGCCTGTTGGAACAGGTTGTCCTGCTGTGCATCCCCCGGTCATGGTCACCGTGTAATTGTAGGTACCCGGTGTCGTTGCGGTACCACTAATCGTCAACACGTTGGAGGCAAAGGCAGATGAAATTCCTGGCGGCAAACCCGTAACACCTGCTGAGGTCGCCCCACCGCCAACGGTGTAAACGATAGCCTGTATGGGTCGGCCTACACAACGGGTTTGAATATTGGTGGTGATTTCAGGTGCACTCAAGGTAGCGCTTTTACGCGCCAGAATAATTGTGTTATGATTAACGGTCAGGGTACCGCTAATTTGGTTGGAATTTCCCCCTGAACAACCCCCAAACATCACCAAAGTATACCGAAATAAGCCACGAACTTGGGGTGTTCCGGTGATGGATGCTACTTTGGTTGCAGCATCATAAACGCCACTTACGCCCTGGGGAAGTCCATAAAACAAAACGCCAACTGCGGAACCGGTTACCTGATAGCGAATAGTCGAAATCGCAGAACCCCGACATACGGTTTGACCCGCCGTTGAAGCAGCGGTAATCAAAGTAATGGTGTTAATATCCCGAACATTTAAGGAACCTGTCGTTGCCCCCACTACGCCACCGCATCCGTTCGGAGAAACAACAAAATTATAGGTGCCGCTGGCGGTTGGTGTCCCGCTAATGATGACTGAATCATTGCGCCAAATCCCTGTAACACCCGCAGGCAATTGACTGAATGTAGCGTTTATTGAACCAATGGTGCGGTAAATGATTGGGATCATGGATCTATTCACACAAAGGGTCTGGTTGGTGGATCCCGAAAGAAGAGCCAAAGAATTGGGTGAAACACCGATGGTATCGTTCAGAATACGAGTTCCGAGCAAACACGCCCCTTGTCCTACACCGGTTAAGGTAATGCGAAAAAG
>JBJTSS010000219.1:0-5919 GCA_046079785.1 Bacteroidota bacterium | reverse complement strand
TGGAACGACCTCAACGACCTGGTCCAAGGGGCCGAGATGGTCTTTCATTGTGCGGCGTTGGTTTCCTACGATCCGAGAGATGCTTCCAAGCTTTTTGAGGAGAACAACCAGGTAACCGGACGTCTGGTGGATGCCTGCCTTCGTTCCGGCGTCCGCAGGCTTATCTATATAAGTTCCATTGCCGCCCTGGGTCCTTCTCGGAACGGGGAGATCATTCACGAAAACACCCCTTGGGATGACAAAGGAGCTTCGTCGGTTTATGGTCGTTCCAAATTTGCGGCCGAGTTGGAAGTTTGGAGGGGCCAAGAAGAAGGTTTGGAGGTTATCGTGGTCAATCCTTCGGTCATCTTGGGACCCGGTTCCTGTGAAGCGGGCAGCAACCAAATGTTCCGGCAAGTGGACCAAGGTCTATTGTTTTACCCGCCCGGTTCGTTGGGGGTGGTGGATGTTCGGGATGTGGCCAGGGCCTGCATTGCTTTGAACCAAAGCCATACCTTGGGTCGACGATTTTTGTTAAACGGCGCCAACCTCCGATTCCAAGAACTATTTGGGGAAATTGCACGATGCCTTGGAAAACGCCCCCCCGTTTTTTCACCACCCTACGCATTAGCACGCTTAGGAGCCCTCATCCAACAGCTCGTCAAACAATGGACGGGTGGTCGCAATTACCTCAGCAGTGAAACCGTAAAAGCAGCCTATAGCCGCAAACGGTACGATGGATCGGCCATCACCAAGGTTTTACCTGACTTTGTTTATACCCCCTGGACTCAAACGGTCCAAGAAGGGGTTCGCCACTACCAGGCCACCACGCGGCCTAAGCCATAAAAAACAGCCAACCACACCAATCCTTTGATCAAAAAGAACAAAAAACCTGCCCAACCCAAACGTTTGAGCCAAGGACCGGCTTTGGAAAATCGTTTGGTTGAGGGCGTAGGGGACGGGGTGTCCATGCTTTTGGGTTTAGGGCTTAGGCTAGGAGGGATGCCGAGGCACGACGAGCCGGAATCCAGGCAAAAATAGCGCCGACAACGAGGACCCCCAAGAAAACCCAAACGGCATCGGTCCATTGCAAGTGAACCGGGTAGGGAATGGCTTCCAAACCGCTTTGACCGGGAAAGGTGACCAAGCCACCCAGGTCTTGAAGCAGAACCAAGCCAGCACCCAGGCCCAGGCCCAGCACGGCGCCTAACGTAACAATACCCATACCGGCTAACCAAAAAACCCCAGCGACCGAAGAAGGCCTGGCGCCCAATACGGACAAAATCTCCAAGTCTTTGCGTTTCTGGAGCATCAACATACTCAACGAGCCCACCAGATTCAAGGACGCAAGCCCAACAATGAACAACAAAAAGGCAAAAGTCCACCACTTTTCGGCCGCAAAAATTTTGAGCAAGGCTGACTCTTGCTCCAGGCGGTTTTGAATCCGCAATCGACCGGGAATCTTGGACCCGTCCAAAACCGCACGAAGATTCTGCTGCACCCACTCGGGATCAACATTGGGTTGCGTCAAGATTTCCAGGGCGCCTGCACGTTGGTCTGCCCAACCCATTTGGACTTGGAGGCTATCCAAATCCATCAAAACCATTTCTTGATTGACTTCGGGTTGAAAGTCGAAAAGACCTTCGACCATCAAAGGCACTTCGGCAAAAGCCTGTTGAGGCATCAAGGTTGGTAATTTGGCGCCCTGACGGGGCACATAGATCAAGAGGGGCAGGGCCTGAGGCCCCAAATCCAAGGCCAATCGCTCGGCGAGACCCACCCCAACGAGCGCCCAATGACTACGATTCCTTGTTCTGTTCCAGGACGAATCGGTATTCTCGGGCCAAACCAAGGCCTCCTCCGTGGGAATGACCTCAAAAAAAGCCGAATCAACTCCTTTGACCCAAACCAAGGCTTCTTTGTCGCCGACCTTGAGCAAGGCGTTGGTTTGCAAAGTCGCCGAAACCGCTTGAACGCCCTCCACCTTTTGGATCAAGGGAATCCAAGCGCCTGCATCCAAATGCATGCCCTCAACGGGACTTACCTTGAGGGTTGGATTAAAGCGATTGTACATTCCGAGCGTCAATTCTTCCAGGCCGTTATAAACCGAAAGAACCAAAAGCAAGGCGGCGGTCCCTAATCCCAAGCCGGCCAACGAAACCACGGCGATCCACTGACTAAAATGCCAACCCGATCCCGACGGCCTATTCCAGCGTAGGTATCTACCGGCCATGAGCAAGGTCCACGAAGGCCAGCCGCGACTCATGGCTTGCTAGCGCGCACGACCAATTCCGAACCCTGCCAATGAGCAAAAACCACATCCAGTAAATTCAACAACAGAATAATCGGATAGGTCAACACAAAATAAAAAGGCAAAAAGGCTAACCATAGCCCGGATTGTTTCAACAAAAACTTGGGGAAACGAACCCCCAATCGCGTTGATAAGCGGCCGCTATAACCGTAAGAATAATGTGCACGAATTTGGGTGTACCCTATTTCTTTGAGGGCCTTCTTGAGACTAAGCGCATTGTATCGGTGGGCCAAACCTTGGTTTCCTAACAATTTATTGGTAAAATTGGGTTCTACTTTCAAGGCTTTGTCGGATTGCACCGCAAGGAGTAAGGTGCCGCCGGATCGCAGGGAATCAAAAAAATTAGCGAGTACCAACTTGTCGTCGGATAAATATTCCAAAACATTGACTGCCAGCACCAAATCATAGCAATTGGGCTCTCGATAGGTCTCCAGGTTGGCTGTTTTGAAATAAACTTTAAACTTGCCCCTTTCCAAAAAATAACGGTTGCATTCGGCAACTTCGGAGGCTTCACGGTCCAAAGCGCAAATGTTCCATCCCGGGAAACGACTGCTCATAAAGTGTTCGTATTGACCCATGCCTGCCCCAGCATCCAAAACGTGCAGGAAACGATGATTCGGGTTGAGCGCCAAACGCCAAAGCTCTTGACGCATATGCCAAAAACTAACGACCAAGGCTTCGGTCAGTGTATAAAAGAGGGTTCGAAAGCCGGGTCTATCGTGCAAAAATTGTCGTAGGGCTAACCTAAATTGGGATTGTTGCATGATGTTGGGGCTTTGCCCTGGCTTTGTTTATTGTTGCAACAATCGTTCGATTCTTTCGGCGTAATCCAACGAATCGTCCAAGAAAAATTCCAGATCGGGAACCACCCTCAGTTGATTTCGGACCCGGATGCCCAGCTCTTTGCGGAGTCCCGGTTTGGCCTGTCGAATTTTGTCAATCATCGCTTCCTGGGCTTGGCTGTCGCCCACCCCATAAACCGAGAGGTAAACCCGTCCCAGGGACAAGTCGGCCGTGACCCGAACCCTGGTAATGCTTATCAAGGCTGGACGCGTCAATTCCTGAAATTTGAGACGCAAAACCTGCGCCAATTCTTCTTGTAACAACCCCGATACCTTAAGTTGCCGCTTACCCTGCTCCATGGGGGTAAATTTAGGCTGAATTTTCTTTGCGTATGTCCACTTCACCCTCCGAATTAAATAACCGCCCCCCTTCCCCGGTTCTCCCCTTTGAATTTTACAGCCCGGTGCATCTCCGATGGGCCGATATCGATGCCCTGCAACATGTCAACAATGCGGTTTACCTCAATTATTTTGAACAGGCCCGTATTGACTATTTCCGGGCCTTGGGATGCTGGGATTGGACCAAAGTGGGCATGATCCTGGCCCGAACAGAGGTGGATTACCTACGACCCTTGCTTATTCGGGATAAAGCCTGGGTTTTGACCCGAACGGTGCATTTGGGATCCAAAAGTTTTACCATGGACTACCTTATTGTACGCCAAGCCGAGGATTGGTCGGCGGATTTGCGCCCTTGCGATCGCAATTCCCCCAGCGTGATTCCACAAGGCCTGTTGCAACAGGGTCCTCTTCAGAGCATCACCAAGGCCCGTTCGGTTTTGGTCGCCTTTGATTTCCAAAAAAACTGCTCCGTTCCGGTCCCCGAAGATTACCGGCAAGCCATTTTGGGCTTGGGCCCTACGCCAACTGCTTCAACGCAATAGCGGCCATCAGGCCTGCCCCCAGAGGCAAGGACTTTTCGTCCAGGTCAAACGTGGGGGTGTGCACCGAGGAAATCCATCCCTTGGCTTCGTTTCGGGTGCCTAGACGGTAGAACGTCGCCGGTATTTGCTGAGCATAAAATGCAAAATCCTCGGCAGCCATCCACAAATCCAAATCCACCACCTTCTCTGGACCCAGATAATTTTCGGCGGTCTCCCGGGCAAAGGCTGTTGTTTGGGGGTGATTAAAGAGCATCGGGTAACCGCGGTCAATTTCAACATCGCAGACTGCACCCATCGCCGAAGCGGTGCCTTGAGCAATTTCTTTGATCAAAACATGGGCGCGTTCTCTCCAGGTTTCATCCATTGTTCTGAAGGTTCCCCGAAGTCGTACCTCGTTGGGCAACACATTGTAGGCGCCTTCCCCCAAAATATGTCCAAACGAAAGAACCGAAGGCATGGTGGGATCTGCACGGCGACTCACGACTTGTTGCAAGGCAACGACGATATGGGAAGCTACCAAGACCGAATCGGTGTTCAAATGCGGCATAGCGGCATGACCCCCTCGGCCACGAACCGTTAAGCGGATTTCATCGGCCGATGCCATGTACCGTCCACTGCGAAAGCCCACGGTTCCCACCGGAAGCAAGGGCATAACATGCTGTCCATAAATAGCTTGTGGAACAGGATTGCTTAGGGCCCCGTCGCGAATCATGAGCGATGCGCCGCCAGGCAGGCGCTCTTCGGCCGGCTGAAACAAGAAACGAACTGTTCCCGAAAATTCTTGGGTACGATTTCGCAAAAGAGCAGCAACCCCCAACAAAGAAGCCGTATGGGCATCGTGACCACAGGCGTGCATAACACCGGGTACCTTGGACGCATAATCAACCGCGTTGGCTTCTTGAATGGGCAAAGCATCCATATCCGCCCGCAGGGCAACCACGGGTCCAGGGCGATGGCCCTCCAAATGAGCAACTACTCCGTAGCCCCCAATTCCGGATTGAAATGGAATGTCCAAATCGCGAAGACGCTGTTGGACAAAGGCCGAGGTTTGAACCTCTTCAAAGGATAGTTCGGGGTTTTGGTGCAAGTGCCTCCGGTCCGAAACCAAGGTTGGTTCCAGGGACTCGGCTTCTTTGCGAAGTGCGTCAATCTTCAAATCCATCCTGTTCCAGGCTGGGTTCTTCAGCTCTGGCGGCTTTGGGGTAGAGTAATACTTTATCGGGTACCACAAAGGCCGATGGGAATTCGGTTTTCATGAGGTTGAGGTAGGCCGTGGCTTCGCTTTTGTCACGAAAATCACCGACCCTAACCCGAAAATCAGGCTGACGGTAAACCATATAAACGCCCAACTTGGGGTAAGCCTGTACCGTTAGGTCACGGATTTCTTTGGCCTTGGTCCGGGATGCCCCTTGGTACAATTGCACCCGGAAACCTGGGATTTTTTCGTCTGCCGCAGGACGAGCCGCGTTGGTATCCGAAGTCCACGCATGACCGGGCACCTTTTGATCGTTGGAAGAGGCAGGCTTTGAACCGCCTGTTGCAGGGTTCCATCCCCAAATTCCGGTCAGTGCGGCAACCAATGCCAGGGTCAAAGTCATTCCTTTCATAATTCAAAATTAGGCTACAATAACAGAATGTCCTCCTATTCAGAGACGTCTTTGCCGTGGCAGGCTTTGAATTTGCGACCGCTACCGCAGGGACAAGGGTCATTGCGACCAATTTTGGGCCCAACGCGGAGGGGAGGGGGCGGGGCGGGCTGCGCCGCCGGGGCCGAAGGCCCGGCCGGTGCGGCGGTACCTGGACCGTAATCGGCTTTGGTGGCTGTTAGAGCCGGGGATGTGCCCGTTCCGGTGACCGAGGTCCGCCGCGCCGGCGCCGCCCCCGCTATCACGGCCTCTTCCGTGCC
>JBJTSS010000218.1:0-2830 GCA_046079785.1 Bacteroidota bacterium | reverse complement strand
CGAACCAAAACCAAGCGTTGTTCGGCCATGAAAGGAAACAATTTGGCTGCGCTAAGAATTTGTTCAGCGTCACATTCCTTGCCGTATAACACATTTTGGTTCGCGAGGCTCAACAATTAGCCGAAAAGGAATGGGAAAAATTGACGGGTTATTTGCAAAACCCTTTGACTTCCACACTGTTGGTCTTTTTGTACCGGGGCAAAAATTTGGATCGTCGAAAAAAAGCCTACAAGACCTTGGAACAAAAAGGCTTGGTGGTCCAAAGCGACCCGCTCAAAGACAAAGCCTTGGATGCCTGGCTGGACGAAACGGTGATTCAACGCGGTTACCACCTCAACCCTAAGGCCAAAGCTTTGCTTTTGGAATTTGTTGGAAACAACCCTGAGCTCCTGGCATCGGAAATCGAAAAACTCAGCCTCAACCTTCCCCAAGGTCAAAGCATCGAGCCCGAACATATCGAGAAATTTGTGGGAATATCGCGGGAGTACAATGTTTTTGAATTGCAAGACGCCTTGGGCGAGCAGGATGCCAGCCGAGCCCTTCGCCTGGCCGTTTACCTGGGTCAGCAACCCAAAGCGTCCAATTTTAGCCTTCCACTCTGTGTGGGTACCCTTTATGCTTTTTACCAAAAAGTCGCCTTGGTCCACGATACCCAGGACAGCAATCCCCAAGCCTTGGCCTCCCTCTTGGGCGTGCATCCATATTTTGTTACGGCTTATCGCAAATACGCCCGCTCCCTTCGTCCCCAACGCATACGCCGTTGCCTTCGGATACTGATGGAATACGATCTCAAATCCAAAGGAATGGGTCAGGGAGGCTTGGTCGGCGAGGCCGAATTGACCCGGGAGATGATTACCAAACTCCTGCTGGACTAACGGCAGAAGGACCGCACGGGTTATTGAGGCCCTTTCTTAGGTCCCTTCGAAATAAAGGCGGGCCCTGGATTCATCCAAGCGGATTTGACTTTGGAGTTCCTCCAAACTATCAAATTTGCGATCATCCCGTAGACGGCTCAAAAAGCGAATCCGCATTTCGGTCCCGTACAAATCCCCTTGGTAGTCCATGATATGAACCTCGATGACCGAGCGACCATCGGTTTGAAGGGTAGGTCGGGGACCGATATACGCCATGCTGGGCTTCCAAGAGGCTCCAACCTGGGCATGAACAGCATAGATTCCCGACTTGGGGATTAATTTATTGGAATCCTCCACCGAAAGGTTCGCTGTAGGGTAACCCAATCGTCGTCCAACCTGATCCCCGTGCGCCACCGTTCCGCTAAGGGTATAGGGATAGCCCAAAAACATCTGGGCCAAAGCCACATCCCCGCATTCCAACGAATGCCGAATCTTGGTTGAAGAAACCGCCATTTGGTCCAAGGCGTGTCTTCCGATTTCTTGAACGGTAAAGGGCCATTGTTGGGTCATGGTCTGCAGGAACGCGTAATCGCCTTCGCGGTCTTTGCCAAAGCGATGGTTATAACCAATGACCAGGTGGGCGACACCCATTTGATGCACCAGGCGTTTCAAAAATTCGCTGGCGGATTGGTTGGAAAATTCGCGATCAAAGGGAACAACCATGAGGACATCCAAACCCAAGGCCTCCAGAATCTCCTCCTTTTCGCGGTTAGTATTCAATAATTTAAGGCGTTCCGGGTCCTTGTTTAGAACCATGCGCGGGTGGGGGTCAAAGGTCATCAGCGCCGCCAGGCATTGTCGCTCTTTGGCCTCGCGAACCAAGGCCGATATAATTTCGGCATGAGCCAAATGAACACCATCGTAGGATCCCATGGTCAAGGCCAGGGGAGCTGATTTGTGGTATTCTTCGAGATTACGAACGACGATCATGATCCAAGGAGGGAACGGACTGCAAAAATGCGTCAAAATCTTCAACCTGAAACGCTTGGTCCAAGGTTAACGAACCTACCGACTTTCGACGTAGGTCAGCGAGGTACGCCCCACAACCCCAATAAACCCCTAAATCATGAGCCAGGGACCGGATATAGGTACCCTTTCCGCAACGGATATGGAGCTTTAATCGGGGCGCATCCCATGCCAACCCCTCCAAGGACTCGATATGAACCGTTCTGGCCTGCATTTCGGGGTTTAGACCTTGGCGTGCTTTTTTGTAGGCCCTCACCCCATTCAATTTAATGGCCGAATGGGCCGGCGGTTTTTGCTGGATGAAACCCACCATGGAGGCCAAACCGGCATGAATGGTCGGTAAATCCAAGTCAACCGTGACCCCCGTGCTTTGAACCGGGGTTTCCAAATCGTACGAATCGGTCACAGACCCCAGAACCAACGTCGCCTCGTATTCTTTTGATCCACCCATCCAGGCGTCGATTTGCTTGGTTTTGGAACCAACACATAGGATCAATAAGCCGTCGGCGAGGGGGTCCAAGGTCCCTGCATGGCCAATTTTGGCACCACCCAAACGGTTTCTTACCCGACGAACCACGTCAAAGCTGGTCCAGGTTTTGGGCTTATGAACCGGCAAAACCGCACCCAATTTCAAGACGTCCAACGAGGGCAACCCGCTGTCCTTAGTCCAAAGTCCATCCACCCCAGACATACCCAACCAAAAACAGTAAACCCACCGCAATGCGGTAGTAGCCAAAGGCTTTAAAACCAAACCGTGAAATCACCGCAACAAAGGTTTTGACCGCCAAAAGGGCGACCCCAAAGGCAACCAATGAACCGGTCAAAAGCATAGGCCAAGCATCCGTCGGGATTTTATCGTATTGCTTGAGCATATCGTAGCCGGTCGCCGCAGCCATGGTGGGTAACGCCAGCAAAAAGCTCAATTCAGCGGCCAAAACTCGGCTAAGTCC